>JAJZAG010000322.1 GCA_021799555.1 Deltaproteobacteria bacterium
CATCGGAGCCGGAAAATTTCGCAAGGATTCATTGGGTGATGAAACGAAGCAGGCGCCGAAAAAGTTCGAAATGAACCCACCGCAAAACCACCCGCCTGCCGGTCGCGCCGATCGCGCCGCGCATAGGCGTATCGGCGGCGTGCGAAGCGCGGCCAGCCTTTCGCCCGGCCATGTTGATTGGAGGGCGCGGGTCTGTTACCTGAAGATATGGCGCGTCATACTTTTCGGTACGCGTGGCAGCTCATACAAACGGACGGAAGCCCGCAGGATCACTGCGGGCTTTTTGCGTAAGGAGGGTCTCCAAATGCAGCATTCGGAGCTTCGCGAAGGTCTAACTTTCGACGACGTTCTCCTGCTCCCGCAATTTTCCGACCTACTGCCCACCGATTGCGACGTCGCGACGCAGCTCACGCCCAAAATCGCATTGCGAATCCCGCTGGTCTCTTCGCCGATGGACACTGTCACCGAATCGCGCACCGCGATCACTCTGGCCCAGCACGGCGGTATCGGATTTATCCATCGCAATCTGTCCGTTGAACAGCAAGCCGCCGAAGTCGAGGCGGTGAAGAAATACGAAAGCGGAATGATCGCCGACCCGGTGACGGTGCATCCCGAGCAGCGCATCGGAGAGGCGCTCGCGATCATGGAGCGCAATCACATCTCAGGATTGCCGGTAGTCAAAGAAGGCCGACTGGTTGGAATCCTTACCAATCGCGACCTGCGCTTCGAGAAGCGGCTCGACAAGCCGGTGCGCGACGTGATGACCACCAAGCTCGTGACGGCGCGTCCCGGAATTTCACTAGAGCAGGCCAAGGAGATCCTGCAGGCGCATCGGATCGAAAAGCTGCTGCTCACCGACGATCAGGAACGCTTGCGCGGGCTTATCACCGTCAAGGACATGGATAAGGCGACGCGGCATCCGCACTCGAGCAAAGACCGCCTCGGCCGGCTGCGCGTGGGCGCCGCGATCGGTGTCGGCCCCGAGCGCGAGGCACGCGCCGACGCGCTGCGCCGCGCCGGTGTTGACGTGCTGTGTATCGACACCGCGCACGGCTACACGCATAACGTGATCGAGGCGATCAAGGCGACGCGGCTCGAATGTCCCGACGTGGACATTATCGCGGGAAATATCGCCACCGCCGAGGGCGCCAAGGCGCTGATTGACGCGGGCGCCGATGCGCTGCGGGTCGGGATGGGACCCGGATCGATCTGCACGACGCGCGTTGTTGCCGGAGTCGGCGTGCCGCAAATCACCGCGATTATGGATACCGCCGCGGTCGCGGAACCGCGCGGAATTCCGATCGTCGCCGACGGCGGAATCCGCTTCTCGGGCGATATCACAAAAGCAATCGCCGCAGGCTCCTCGACGGTGATGATTGGATCTCTGTTCGCGGGCACCGAGGAAAGCCCGGGCGAGACGATCCTTTACCAGGGCCGCACCTACAAAATGTATCGCGGTATGGGATCAATCGGCGCGATGACCGAACGCACTCGCGACCGCTACGGGTTGCAGGAAGCCGAGACCGGGAAGCATGTGCCCGAGGGAATCGAGGGCCGCGTGCCGCATCGCGGCGCGCTCGCCTCGAACATCGAGCAGCTCGTCGGCGGGTTGCAATCCGGGATGGGCTATCTTGGCGCGGCGAGTCTTGCCGAGCTCCGCCGCCGGGCGCGCTTTATCCGGATCACCGACGCGGGCCAGCGCGAGAGCCACGTCCACGACGTCTTTATCACCAAGGAAGCGCCCAACTACCGCCAGTAGCTGACGAGACCGATCGTCGCCGGTTGCACGCGGCAGCCGCGCGTCTCGAAGATCTTCGCGCGGCGTGCCACAATTCGTGCGGCGCGTTCTCGGCGCATCGCGATGACATGACCTCAAACGGCAAAATTCGGGTTGGAGTTCTTTTCGGTGGACGCTCGGGCGAACATGAAATATCGCTCCGCTCCGCGCTATCGGTAATGTCCGCGATGGATCCAAAGCGGTACGAAATCGTGCCGATAGGAATCGATCGTGGCGGCAGATGGTATCTTGAGGACGACGCGCTCAAGCTCCTCGCTGATACTACCCCCGACTTGAAGGCGCTCTCGGCCGGAGACAACCCCGTCACGCTGCTGCCGCATCCGAATAACCGCGCACTGGTCCGCGCGCCCGCACCCGGTGATCTCGCGCGCGGCGCTAATTCTACCGGGGGCGCTATCTCCGAGCCGCTCGATGTGATCTTTCCGGTCTTGCACGGCACCTTCGGCGAAGACGGCACCGTGCAGGGATTGCTCGAGTTGACGGGAATACCGTACGTCGGCGCGGGTGTGCTCGGTTCCGCGATCGGAATGGATAAGGACGTGCAGAAGCGCCTGTTGCGCGATGCCAAGGTTCCGGTCGTGCGCTATCACGCGATTCTCCGGGCCGAATGGGAAGCAACGCACGCTCCGGCGCGACGGCTTGCGCGCGACCTGGGATATCCTGTCTTCGTGAAGCCGAATGCGGCTGGATCGTCGATCGGAATAAGCAAGGTCAAGTGCGCCGCCGATCTCGACGCGGCGCTCGAAGACGCCTTTCAATACGATCGCAAGGCACTCATCGAGGCGCCATGCTCGGGCCGCGAGTTCGAGGTCGCCGTGCTTGGCAACGATCGTCCCGAAGCATCCGTCGCCGGTGAAGTGATCGTCGGCGCCGCGCATGACTTCTATAGTTACGAATCCAAGTACGTCGATCCTGAAGGCGCGGCGACCAGAATTCCCGCCGAGGTGCCGCGCGCGCTCATGAAGCGGCTCGGCGCGATCGCGGTCCGCGCGTTCAAGGCGCTCTCGCTCAACGGGATGGCGCGAGTTGATTTTCTCGCCGACCGCCGCCTGCGCCGCATCTATGTGAACGAAGTCAACACGATTCCGGGCTTTACCTCGATCAGTATGTATCCGAAGTTGTGGGAGGCGAGCGGGCTCCCTGTGACGAAACTGATCGACCGCCTGATCGAACTCGCTCTCGACGCGCGTCGCGAACGCGACCAGCTCAAATTCACTTATCGCCCGAAGTCGTGACCAACCGCCGCCGCGCTATGAAACCAATCCTGGTGGCTACCACCAATCGCGCGAAACTCGCCGAGTATCGCATTCTGCTCGCGAGCTACGCGCTCGACCCGATCTCGCTCGTCGACGCGGGCATCCGCGAGCATCCGGAGGAAAACGCGGCGACCTTTGCCGGCAATGCTCTGCTGAAGGCGCACTTCTATTACGCGCGTGCCGGTATCGCGACGATCGCAGACGACGGCGGTCTCGAAATCGACGCGCTCGGCGGAGAACCGGGCGTGCGATCGCATCGATGGTTGGGAGACGCGGCGGACAATTCCGATGCCGCTTTGGTCGCCGAGGTAATGCGCCGCATGGAGGACGTTGAAGACTCCCGCCGCACCGCGCGATTACGCGCTGCGGCGGCGCTCACTTGGCGTGACGGACTCGATATGTGCGAGCGGGTGGTCGAAGGAACGCTCGAGGGAGTTATCGCGCGCCGCCCGTTTCGCGAGATCCAGCCGGGCTTCCCGTATCGCGCGGTTCTCTATCTGCCGGACCGCAAATGCTATCTTGGCGAACTTGGCGAAAACCGCGCGGCGCAGATATCCCAGCGCCGCAAAACGGTCGAACTGCTCGGCGATGAACTCAGAAGAATCGCGGGGCTTTAGCAGCCCAACCGCCGCGCCAGGCGCTTGATCCTGCACTTTGCCGGCGCCCGTGCCTCAGCTATCCATAGGACGCTGCGCAAAGTAAAATTCGGACAATTCTGGTGAACCACAACAGCAAGCGCCGGATCGTTGATCTTCACCGCGCGGCGCGCCATTCGTCCGCCGATACCATTGGGGATTAGGCGATGCGCTCAACGCCCCTCCAGACAATTCTCGGTTTCTGGGCGATTCATTCGGACTTGCGCGATGGCGCCGAGTCGATCGCGATTCTGGCCGCCCTCCTGACCGCGTTCGCGCTCCGCCGCAGGCGGTCGGCGCTCAGCGCCAACACCTTCGTACTGATCGCAGCCGGGTTAATCCTCGATGTTGTCTCGACGACGATCGGTACTGCGGCTATCGCCGAAAAGGTCGCAGCGGCAGCCCTGGTCGTGTTCCTATTCGGGATCATCCGGCTGATTCTCGAAGCGATCGACGGATTGACGCGGCGCGGACGCGCGCACTTTTCGACCATCTTC
>JAJZAG010000323.1 GCA_021799555.1 Deltaproteobacteria bacterium
ATTACAGCCGACGATCTTGAAGTCATCGGCGAAATTCCCGACGACCTGTTCGGAGTCTACTTGCGCAATGGCCCCAATCCGATTTTTCAGCCGCGCGGACGTTATCACTGGTTTGACGGCGACGGTATGATCCACGCGATTAAATTCGAGCGCGGGCGGGTCACGTACCGCAACCGGTGGATCCGCACCGAGGGTTTTCGCGCCGAGCAAAAAGCCGGGCGCGCGCTATGGCCCGGATTGATGGACCGGCCCGACACGCACGCGCCAAAAGGCGCGGGTTCAGACGGATGGCTTAAGGACACCGCCAACACGGATGTCGTTTTTCACAACGGCTACGCTCTGGCGCTGTGGTATCAGTGTGGGCTGCCCTACAAGGTCGATGCGCGCACGTTCGAAACGATCGGCGTTGAGACGTTCCGCGGAGGGCTCAAGCGGACGGTATCGGCGCACGCGAAAGTCGATCCGGTTACTGGCGAGCTATTGTTCTTTGACTATTCGACCGCGGCTCCATACCTGACCTACAACGTGGTATCGGCAACGGGCGAACTGACGCATCATGCGCCGATTGGGATTCCCGGACCGCGCCTTCCGCACGACATGGCGTTCACCAAGCATTACTCAGTCCTGATGGATCTGCCGCTATTCTGGGATCCAGAACTGCTCCGGCGCGGAGTGCATAAGGTGACTTACTATCCGGAGCTGCCGAGCCGGTTTGCTATCCTGCCGCGGCTCGGAAGCGATCGCGACGTGCGATGGTTTGAGGCGTCGCCCTGCTACATTTATCACGTCGTAAACTCGTGGGAGGAAAAGGACGCAAGCGGCGCTGACGTGATCGTGATGGACGCGTGCAGAGTTGTTCAGCCCGAGCCGGGCGCCAAGCGCGGCGAGGGTGAGCTTGCGCGGATGCGCGCGTTTCTGCGGCTGGAAGCGCAGATGTATCGATGGCGCTTTAATATTGGTACGGGTGGGGTGACCGAGGAACAACTCGACGACGAGCGCACCGAGTGGCCGACGATCAACAGGAGCAGGATGGGGCTGCGGTCGCGCTACGCGTACAACTCGTGTGTTCCGCACTTCGAAGGCGTTGTAAAATATGATCTGGAGCGCAGATCGACCGAGAGGTATCTATTCGGCCCCGGGCGCACAGCCAACGAATGCCCGTTCGCACCGCGGGTCGGCGCGCGCGACGAAGACGACGGCTACGTAGTCGCATTCGTCGCCGACGCAAATGCGAAAGACTCGGGCGAGGTGGTTATCCTCGACGCTAAGAACATCGCGCAAGGTCCGCTCGCGCGGGTGATAATCCCGCAGCGCGTCCCGGTCGGTTTCCACACGATTTGGATTCCCGGCGAGCAGTTGCCCGCTTGAGGTTACCGGCACCGCTGCCGAACGGATGACCTCCCGAAAAGCGAACCAGATGGCCGACGAAGTGGTTATCAGTCGGGAGGATCCCGGACAGCCTCAGGTGCGCGCGATGCTGGAGGCGGGAGAGCGATACTACGCGACTCTTTATCCGCGCGACCGCAATTATCTTCTCGACGCGTGTTCGCTGCGGCGGCCAAACGTGCGGTTTTTCGTCGCGCGTATCGCAGGACATGAGAGCGGAACGGGCGCGGTTGTTTTTCATGATGATGGATACGCCGAAATCAAGCGGATGTGGGTTAACGCCGACGCGCGCGGAAAAGGCGTGGGCCGCCGAGTTTTGGAGAAGCTCGAGAAAACCGCTCTCGCGCACGGTTTCCGTGTGATTCGACTCGAGACGGGAACCAAACAGCCGGAAGCGTTGATGCTGTATCTGACGGCCGGTTACCACGAAATCGAGGCGTTCGGAGACTATACGCCCGACCCGCTCAACGTCTTCATGGAAAAGAAACTCAGCCCCAAATAACCCGGCGCGCCGCGGACCCGAGCGCGCTCATGGGCAGTTCTGTTCGAGTGATTCTACCCAAGCATCCGATGCGTTGGCGCCGTGTACGACGCGATTGGCACGCCGTGCGGACAGGCGTTCGCGCAGGGTTTTGCGGAGCAAGTCAGGCACGCCGAGGCGTTGCCCGCGAGAATCGAGTACTCGCGGCGGGCGAAGTCGAGGTCGCTGTAATCGAGCGCGTACATTCGTGTGCGCATCACGTCCGCGATCGGGACGTCATTCGGGCATGAAGATTCGCACGCGTTGCAGGCGTGACGGCAATAAGAAGCGCCGTTGATGCGCGCGTAGCGGCCGAGCAGCGGAAGATCTCCGGCCGCCGCGGTGCGCCAGCCGGATGCGCCAAGATATTCGTCGATCAATTCGCCGCTGGTCATCGATACGACCAGCGCGTTGACATTCGAGTTGCTGAGCACCCATCGAAAGGCGGCCTGGGCGAACGTCGCGCCGCCGCTTTCGTATTGGCGCATATCGTTGAGCCGCGCGCCCATCAGGGTTTTCATCACGACGACACCGACGCCCTTCTGATGCGCCTTGGCGAGCACGCGGGGCAAATCGGGCTGGCGCGCGACAAAATCGAAACCGCCCAAAAAGCGCTGGTAGAAGCGCGGGTCCTGCCCGAAGTTGTACGCCGCGAGGATCACCTCGACCTGATTGGTGTCGAGCGCGTAATCAAGGCATTCGATCAGATGACCCGCGTGCCCCGACATCCCGACGAAGCGGATTTTGCCCTGCTTGCGAGCCGCGGCTGTGAACTCGTGCCATTCGGGGTTCTTGAGCCGCGCGACGTCGTTCACCGCGTGATTGAAATATACGTCGATGTAGTCGGTGCGCAGGCGCTTCAGACTCATCTCGAGGGTCTGCATCATCGCCGCGCGCGGCATATCGGGTTCAGTTATCAATTTCGAGGTCAGATAGACTTTGGCGCGTTTGCCGACGAGCGCGTTACCGATCGTAATTTCGGATTCGCCGCCGCTGTATTCACTCGCTGAATCGAAATAGTTGATGCCCGCGTCGAAGGCGTGGCGGACGATATCTTCCTGACCGGCGCGCAGTCGGCTCGAGCCGAACGAAATGTCCGAAACCTTCATGCCGGTCTTGCCGAGTTCGGCGTAGCGGCGGACCTGCGGGCGATCGGTGGTCGGCGCATCGGTGGAGGCGCCGGTGGCAAGCGGCGCCAGCACAACGCCAAGTCCAGCCAAGGCGCCGCGTTTGAAAAGCTCACGTCGATCGAACTTGTCCGCCGGGTCGGATGACTTCATCGAAGCACCTCCGAAGCGTCTATTGTGACGTTAGCCGCCGCCGCGCCGAACCGCAATCGACTATGAGACGGGTGTGTCCACTACGGGACTCGCGATGGCAGCGGCGACCACTATGGCGAAGCGGCCCGCGGAGCACATCGAATAGCCTTGCGCTCGATTTGCAGCTACGGTAACGAACGCGCCCACGATGGTCGCACGCTGCGTGTGGGGGGGGAACTTGAAGAGCAGTTCGGATAGAACCCTGCATCTGGCTTCGCTCGCGGTCGGAACTTCACTCGCCGCCGCGACACTGCCTGATGCGACGGCGAGGCGGTTATCGGCCCGGGGGTGGCGATGACGGGCCGCGTGAACGCGATCGCGGTTGATCCAGGCAACGCCGCCAATATCGCGATCGGCGCCGCTAACGGCGGGTTCTGTATTTCGACCTGTACGGAAGCGCATTTTACGCCGGTCTTCGACGCCGCGACTGCCGATGCGCGCCGCATCCACCAGACTGCACTAGCTGCGGCGTTCGTGCGCGCCTACCTCGCGATCAACGACTAGCGTGCCTCACCCGTGGGAGACCGGACCACAATGGAAACCGAAACCGACCATCAACTGCACCGAGACCGATCTGGTGAATCAAGCTAAGCGTGAGATTTGCAGAGCAGCGAAAGCCGACGGAGTGCGGCAATTTCTCAAGCGGGCCGAGTCGGAGCGCAGCTAAATCGGGGAACGACATGAAATCGACCATGAGAGGCGAGGTTTTCACATGAAGCGCACGCTTCGATCGACGCTCTTGTTTGCGGCGGCGGTCATCTGGATGGCCGCCCCGGCATTCGCGCAGCAAACCGCTGCGAGCAATGGCCTGCACTGGTACACCACAGTCATCCCCTGGCGCGAAGGCAGCCTCAGCGCGGCCCGCGTCCAGTCCTCGACGGCCACCACGATCCCCTTGTGGGCGTACAGCGTCACGTCAAGCCGCGACGGCAATTCCTATCAGGGCACGATTGTGGGCCG
>JAJZAG010000032.1 GCA_021799555.1 Deltaproteobacteria bacterium
GCCGAAACGATCGCCTCGCGCACCAGCGCGCGGCGATTAAAGGTCGGGATGATGACGCTGACCTCGGGATTCATCGCGAGTGTACGAGCCTTGAAGTGTCAGCGCGCGGTTTCGCGGCGACACGCACAATCCGGCGGCGCAATTCATCGATACCTTCGCCGGTTGCGGCGGAGCATAAGATCGGTACTGCGTCGAGCGCGCGCATCCGCAGCATTGCGGCGGCGCGTTGGGAACGATTGAGCTTATCGCACTTGGTCGCCGCGACGATAACTTCGACGCCGCGACCCCGCACCGTTGCCGCGATTGCCGCCTCGTCATGTCCTGGCCCGCGGCGGGAATCGACCAGCAGGACGAGCGCGGCAAGATTCTCGCGTTCGGCGAGATAGTCGGTCATCATTTCGGCGACCGCGCGCGCCACCTTTTCGGGCGCTTTGGCGTAACCGTAACCCGGCAGATCGACCAGCGCGAGGCCGTCGCCGGAAACGAAAAAGTTAAGCGACTGCGTTCTGCCCGGTGTGCTGCTCGTGCGTGCCAGCCCTTTGACGCCTGCCAACGCGTTGAGCAGAGAACTTTTGCCGACGTTGGAACGGCCCGCAAGCGCGATTTCGGCGCGGTCCCATCGAGGACATTGCCCGAGCGCGAACGCGGAAGTTTCAAACTGCGCGGCGAACTTTACCATCCTGCGGTCCTGGCTCTCGATACTTTATCTTCAGGCTGGATGTGCCGCGCAAACAAATTCGATGCGCGGCGAGCGCAGCGCGGGCGCTCCTGAGTGAAGGCGCGCGAGAGCGGCGCTCAGCGCGCTGCGAAATTCACGCAGGCGTATCGCGCGATGGCGGTCGGGGTAGGGCGCAAGCAGGTGAAGCGCGGCACGCAGATGGATTATCGCGCTTGCGGATTCGCCTTGGGAGAGTTTGTGATTTGCGACCGCGGCGCGGAGCAGCCCGCGAAAGAAATTCCAATCGTCCGTGTCGTCCTCGAGCAGGTTCATCGCGCTTTCCATTTCCTCGTGCGCTTCGAAAAACTCTCCGCGGTTAAAGCGTTCAACTCCAGCGCGAAAGTGCCGCTCGACGTCGTCCATCGAGAGTTCGCCTGGCGCGCCGGTGCGGCTACGGCTCCTCGTCGCCGTCGTCGGGCGTGTCGACGGCCGTGATGTGAAGGGTGTTCTTGAGGCCGTCGAGCTGGGAGACAAAGATGTTGCGAATCACCGACTTGATGATACTGTCCGGCACCGGCAGCGATTGCAGCATCTTCGTTGTCGCGTGATAGGTGACAAGCGTCTCGCTCCCGCCGTCGGCCGCGAGCTGATAGGTGGCGTGGCTGTCGAACATCGGGTTGTTTACGGTTCGATAGGAGACACGTTGCGTTGCCGGGTCATAGGTGAAGGCTAATTCCATCGCGACGGTTTGTCCGGCAAATCCATCCAAATCCATCTCGAGGGTTTTACTGTTTTCCGACTGGGAGAGCACCTTGATATTTCGAACGCCCGGCGCGCTGCTCTTTTCGATATTTTGCAGCGCGCCGTAAACGGAAGGTTCGGGCGCGGCGATTCGCGCCGTGTAATCGGCGGTCCATAGGTTTCCGTCGTGGGAGATTTTTTCAGACAGAATTCCCGCCTTTTGGATCAACCGCGCCTGATAGATGCGCCATCCTGCATAACCCGCCACTACGACAATTATGATCGCGACGACAGCTTTGTATGCTTTGTTCATTCTCCGTCCAGCATCGAGCGCGCGGCGCGGTTGATTTACCGGCCAAATGTTCCTACCAGTTCAGCGGTTGCCAGCACATGACCTTTGACTCCTGCTTCAACCGCCGCGGCGCTCGCGGCTGACTTCAGATCGAGAGCCGCATCGAGCGCGTACAGCTTGAAGTGATAGTGATGCGCTGGTCCGCGCGGGGGGCATGGCCCGTTATACCCGATTCGACCGAAGCTGTTGATGCCCTGCGCGCCGCCGCTTGCTATGGATTTGGTCTTTTGGAGCGCTTCGGGCAATGATCTTGCCGCTGCGGGAAGATTATAGACCACCCAGTGAATGAAATTGCCTGAGGGTGCGTCAGGATCGGCTAATATCAGGGCGAAAGACTTGGTGCCATCGGGGACTCCGTCCCATGTGAGCGGAGGCGAATTATCCGCCGAGTCGCAGGTATATTGCCGAGCAATCGTTGCCCCCGACGCGAAAGCGGAGCTGCTCAGCACGAGAGGACCACGGTCGGCGGCTAGCGTGGATGCGGACGCGGCGAGAACAACGATGAGCGCGAGGTACGCGGAAAGGTTGGCAATCCGTTCTAAAAGCATCGACCTATTATAATCATGTCGATGATTGGGCGGTACGGCTTTGGGGGTGGCGCGCTTGGTCGCTACAGAACATGTGAGACTTTGTCAAAATGATGAATAGATAAATTAGTTCTCAGCTATTTCCGCTAATACCCTCTTGACGCCCCTGTTTGATTCTGCGAGTTTCAAAGATGGATATGGTGGGCGTAAGGGAGCAGATGGTTCGAATTGGCGAGGCGGAAAAAAACGTCCCAAGATCTCAGGGAAGGGCGGCAGGTCGAACCGGCCGCGCTTGGAGAGAAAATGGCTACTGAATCAAAGTACAGTTTGCCGCGGGTGATGACGGTGAAGGAGCTTTCCGAGTATCTTCGCGTCCATCCCTCAACGATTTATAAGTTGTTGCGCCGCGGTGAACTGCCGGGATTCCGAATCGGCACCGACTGGCGCTTCAACGCCGAGGTAATCGATCGCTGGTGCATGGAGCGCAACATGAAAGCCAGCGAGCCTGGTTCGGGAAGTATGAACCGCAATTAGCTGTTCTTCGATCGGCCTCCGGCAATAAATCATCGGTTACGCGCACTATTGTACCTGTGCATCCGCGATGCATGGGTATGTTGCGGCGCGCTTTGAGCGCTTGACGCCAGGGTCCGTTGTGCCTAAGCATACCGCTCGTTTAATGGTTACCTCACCCAGACGTTCATCCCGGAGCGCCGCGCCCGCCACGCGCAAGCGCGGCACGCTCGATCAGGTACTGGTGGATGCGGCGATGGATTTGTTCGCGTCGTACGGATACCGCGGGACTTCGTTGGCACGAATCGCTCGGGCGGCCGGCGTCACCAAGGGCGCCTTGTACTGGCACTTCACCGACAAAGAGGAATTTTTCCTCGCGGTGGTGGACAAGGTTCTGCGCGAGTGGAACAAGGCGTTTGCGCGCAAGCCTGCCACCACGGTGGCGGAGTTTCGCGAAGAATTCCTTTCCCTGTTCGAAACCAGCGCCGAGCTCAATCAGAAAAACCCATGGGTTTCGCGGCTGCTGCTGATTATCACGCTCGAATCGCACAAGATTGGTCCGCGCGTTCTACGCGCGATGCGCAAGGCGAATAAGGATCAGCTTGCTCATCTGCGCCGCGTCGTCGAGCGCGGCAAGCAGCTTGGTGTTTTCGGCTCGACGCTTGACGCGCAGTGGTCAGCCGTTCAGATGTGGACGGCATCCTTGGGACTGGCGCTGCTATGGTACTTGCACGGCTCACGCTTCGCGTTCCAGGAATCGTTGAACCGCCGCGCACGCGAATTTTTCGATCAATGGAGTACCCATTGAACCGGCTCGAATCTGGCCGGCACGCGGCCGCCGCGCCGGAAAGCGCCGGCCCCTGATTTACCCGCCGAACAAGGAGGCACGCCGATGGAATTCGCACTTCAGTATGAAATACAGCGCAGTCGTCCGCACTACGACGGCTTCATGTACGACATCTACCAGCAGGCGACCGAGCAGGTCCGCTTGGCTGATCGACTCGGCTATCATTCAGTGTGGACCGTCGAACATCACTTTCTCGCCGAATGGTCGTACTCGTCGGCGCCTGAGGTCTGGTACGGCGCGCTCAGCCAGGTGACGAAGCGTATTCGACTCGGGCACGGCGTGTGTCTGTTGCCGATACCGTTCAATCATCCCGTCAGGGTTGCGGAGCGAATTGCGGTGCTGGACATCATGTCCAACGGCCGGGTCGAGTGCGGAACCGGTCGTTCGATCACTGAGCAGGAGCTCGGCGGCTTCAATATCAATCCCGAAGACTCTCGCCCGATGTGGGAAGAAGCGGTGTCACAGCTTCCCAAGATGTGGACGCAGGATGTTTATCAGGGCTTCGAGGGAAAGTATTTCAAGATGCCGCCGCGCGAGGTGATTCCCAAGCCGGTCCAGAAGCCTCATCCGCCGCTCTGGTTGGCCTCGACTCAACCTTCCACTTGGGAGGTCGCGGGCAGCAAGGGAATCGGCGCCCTGGGCTTCGGAATCTCCGAGCCAGGCGTGATCGACGGACTGATCAAGCTTTACAAAAAGGCCATCGCCAACTGCGAGCCTGTTGGCTCGTTCGTCAACGATCGCACCGCCGCAGCGACTATTTGCGTGTGCGCTCCGACGCGCGAGGAAGCGAAGCTGATCGGGAAGGACGCGATCGATTTCACGACTCGCAAGGCCGCCGAGCTGTTTACGCCTTTCGCCAAGCAAGAGGTGAAGGGCTACGAGTATTATAAAAAGATGGCCGAGGCGGCGGTCGCGACGGCGGACTACCGGCTTTCCCTGGCCGATTTGGACGCGCGGATCGAGAAAGGCGCAGTGATGGTCGGCGACCCCGAAGATTGCCTGCGCGTCGCCAGGATCTACGAATCCGCCGGAATAGATCTGCTCCTGATGCTGGTGCAAGTGGGTGCCGTGCCTCACGACAAGGTCATGCAGACGATCGATCTGATCGGCAAGCATGTGATGCCGAAGCTATCGCAGAGCGCCAGAACGTTTCAGGCCGAGTCCGCTGCGGCCCGCTGATCCGGATGCGCGGACGGACTGCGCCGCCGCGCCTCTTAGCCGAGGTGTGCGGTCCTACTTCGCGTGGATGGTGATGTCCATTGTTCCGCCCTGGTACGTGAAGGCGGCCTGGTCGAACGACGGGGCGCTGAGCATATTGCGCGCGTCGTTCGAGAAGCCGTAAACCTCGGTCGGAATGCCAATCACGTTCTTGCGCATGTGATCGGTGCCGTCTTCGTCCTGAAATGCGGCGACAGCATATTTTCCGGGCGGAAGTCGCTTGAACTTGCACACTGCGCCATTGCCGTCGATCGGTGCCGCCGCGCTCTGCACGATCGACTTGCGATCCATCGGAAAGCCGTCAGGATTGTTATACAACGCGCACTTCACTTTGCCCTTGCTATTCGGGCATCCGACAAAATGCACCCGTATCTCTCCCGATTGCGCCGCGTCGCCGGCGATCGCGCCGCGGCCGACCGGAAGAACCGCGAGCGCGCCGAGTGCCACGATGGCCAGCTGAATTCGTCGTGTCACTTTTTGAAACCCGGATGTGAACTTGGCCGCGAACCTGGCGCAGGCCGCGGATCGACGATTTGCCTGCCGGTTGGACGCACTTCGAGCGAGCATCCAAAAAGCGAATCGTCGTGAACGAGCGTGTAGACCGCGTCAGCGATTTCTTCCGGTTGAATTATCTTCGCCGGCATCCAGCTCTTGATCCCGTGCGCCTGCGCCTGCTCAAGTCCGCGCCGCACCATCGGAGTATCCACGATTCCGGGGCACACGCAGTTGACGCGGATCTTTTTTTCCTGCTCCCAAAACGCCAGCGAATGGGTGAAATTTACTACGCCCGCTTTTGCCGCACCGTACACCGCGTCCTGACGATGCGGATACAACCCGGCCATCGACGCCGTGTTGACGATCGCTCCGCCGCCGCCTTTTTCCATGATCGGCGCCGCGAGTCCGGTGCCGAGAATCACGGCCTGAAGATCGATCTCGATCACGAGATGCCATCTGGCCGGTTCGGCCAGCGGGAAGCCCGGTGCGCCGACGCCGATTCCGGCGTTGTTGTGCAGAATGTCGAGCCTGCCGAACTTCTGCACCGCCGTGTCGAGCATCCGGCGCGCGTCCGCTTCCCGGGTGACATCGGCGCGAACGAAAATCGCCTTGCCGCCAGCCTTTTCGATCTCCTTGACGGTCTCGGCGCCGCCAGCTTCGTTGATGTCGGCGACTACGATCGACGCGCCTTCGTGAGCAAGCCGAATCGATACCGCTCGCCCAATCCCAGACCCCGCGCCGGTTATCACCGCCGCTTTGCCTCTGACTTCCATGTGAATATCCTCCGCGCTCCTAGCCGATACGTCCGAGCAACATGCCGAAGACGAGGCCCGCCAGCACGTATGCGGTAAATCCAACGTATGCGAAATCGCGTTCCTTGATAAAGAGCAGAAAGCAGAATGCCACCCGCGCCAGCGGCACCAGGGTTAGCACGAACAGACCGACCGTCATCACCGAATGCGGGTCGCCCTCGACGGCGCTTTGAAGCAACTCGACAAAAGTCTGTTTCTCATGAACGTGGCCGCCCTGAATGATGTGATAACGCTGCGCGTAAAAGCCCGGCGAATGCGTCCCCATCAAGACCAGACCGCCAAGCAGGATGATCGTCGCGACGACCAGGATTGTGCGTAAGAGCAGCGGCGTCCATACCCGCAGGATTCGGTCTTCATCCGCGGATTGCGCCGTGTGTTCGAATTTTGGTGAGTGTTCAGCGGATTTCGACATCTTTCAAATCCCCGACAGCGCGCGCCATCCCATCTCGACGGCGATCAGCAACAGAATCACTACGAACCCAAGCCGCAGCCATCGCACATTCGCGTACGGAAGTATCCTGCTGCCCAGCAGCGCTCCCGCCGTGACGCCCAGCGCCACGGGCGCCGCGATTACCGTGGCGACGTCGCCGCGCGCCAGAAACACGAGCGCTCCCGCGCCCGCGGTGACGCCGATCATAAAATTGCTGGTCGCGCTCGAGACCTTAAGCGGGATGTGCATGATGTAATCCATTGCCATCACTTTGAGCGCGCCCGACCCGATTCCCAAAAGCCCCGACATCAACCCCGCAACGACCATCAACGCCGCGCCGCCAGGCACATGGACGATCTCGTAATGAATCGTTCTACCCCCCTCGTCGGGAACCTCGCCCATCAGGTCGAGTTTCTTGGCGAGCGGATCGCCATGCTCGATGATGTCGTCGCCCTGCTTGCGCAAGCTGAAATATGCCGACTGAAGCATCATCAGCGCGAACAGCAGCTCGAGGATCACGGTTGGGATAACGCCGGCAAGATATGCCCCCGTGACCGCGCCTGTGACCGTCGCGCATTCGAGCACCATCGCGACCTTCAGATTGGTCCATCCGTCGCGGACAAACGCTACGCTTGCACCCGCGCTCGTCGCGACCACTGATATCAGGCTCGCGCCGATCGCGACCGTCATCGGCATGTGCGCGCCAATCACCAGCGCAGGAACGATGAAGACCCCGCCGCCCAGACCGGACAGAGCGCCCACGAAGCCTGCCCCTATTGCCAGAGCGAGCAGGCTTACTAAGATTTCAAACACGCTTTGAGACTCCCTGGTTTGCGCCCGCGCGGAACAGTCAGCGCGGGAATTGAGACGATTCCACGTCCGTCGCCGTACGCTAGCGAAATCCGCCGCCGATTTACACCCCGCCGGTTCATTCCACGCAGTCGCAACAGCACAATCAGGGATGCAGTCGGGCTGATGCAGTAAAGGTGCTGCATGCTTGATTAGGCCGGATCAAAGATCGTGTAAGTGCTGGGGTTTTCCAGGCCACTACCATCGGCATCACGTTTGCTCCTGATCCACATGGGCAATGACGAAACTACCGCAATTGCGCTAAGGCGCGCTACTTCGATAGGTCACAGGTATCAATTGAAATCGTCCGAGGCAGGAATATGTTCGGACTTCTGATCGTAGCGATCATAATTTTCGCGGTTTTCAAGCATCGCCGCCAGCGCCGGCTCAATTGGCGCACCAACCCGAAGTGGGGATGCATGGGCGGCTACGGAAAATTTGCCGACGCCGATTACTGGAAACAGCACGCCGACCGCGCCGAAGGTTTCACACGCGACTTCGAGCGGAAGATTGCCGACAAGCTCGAAGCCAAGGCACAACGCTTCGAAGAGCGGATGCGCTCCAAGTTCGACCGCCAGACCCGCAAATACGGCGTCCCCGCCGACGCGATCGATCCAGCCAAGGCCCAGCCCCAGCCGCAATTCAAAACTGACGCCGAGCGTCAGGCTTACGACCGCGCCCGCAAACGTGCTGCTGCCGAGGCCGGCTTCTACGTCCATCTCATGTGGTACGGCGTCGTGATGGGTTTCCTGTTCTTCATCAATATGCTCACCTCGCCCGGCTTTCAGTGGTGGTTGTTTCCAGCCGCGGGATGGGGCTTCGGACTCGCCAGCCATTTTGCCGCGGTCTTCGGATGGCGATGGATTCACGAGCGCGTCTTCGAACCCGCCATCGCGCGCGAGGTCCATCGCGAGGTCACCAAGGAAAAAGAGGCGCTCAGCGTCGAGAAGCAGGCCTCGCTCGACGAACTCACCGCGACCTTCGCTCACGAGATTCGAAATCCTATCGCCGCCGCCAAGAGCCTCGTCCAGCAGATGGGCGAAGATCCGACCTCACATGAAAATGTCGAGTACGCCAAGGTCGCCCTCGACGAACTCGCCCGCGTCGAACGCAGCGTCTCGCACCTGCTCAAGTACGCCAAAGAAGAAGACTACAAACTCGAAAGCGTCAACTTGGCCGCCGTGCTCGACGGCGCGCTCACCCAGATGCGCGCAAAGCTCGAGGCCAACGGGATCGCCGTCTCGCGCAACTATCTTGGCGGTCCCACTGTTCGCGCCGACGCCGACAAGCTCCGCCAAGTTTTCTCGAATATCATCGACAACGCGATCGACGCGATGACGGGCGTCGCCGCTGAACGTCGCATCGAAGTCGCAATCCAGCGCGGGCGCACCGGGATGGCGACCGTCCGGATTCGCGACAACGGGTGCGGTATCCCCGCCGACAAGCTCGGCAAAATCTTCAATCCTTTTTATACCTCCAAGGAAAACGGCACCGGTCTCGGCCTCGGCGTCGCCAAAAAAGTCATAGACGCGCACCGCGGCACGATCGAGGTTACCAGCAGCCCGGGCGAGGGCGCCGAATTCGCGCTTTCGATTCCGCTCGCTGACGCTTTGCGCGAAGAGAGCGCCAACCCGTCCGCGCCGGTGCCCGCTCCCGCGACCGCGCCGATCGATTCGAGCGCCGGCGCCTCCGCGCAATCCATCCAGCCAATCGCGATGGCCGCGGCGGCGGCCGGCGACGCCACCGCACGAGGTCAGCGATGAAAGGCAGATTGCTGGTCGTCGATGACGAGCGCGGCATCGTAATCGCGCTCAAAGGTCTGTTCACCAAGGAAGGCTACGAAGTCGAAACCGCCGAGTCCGGCGAGGCCGCGCTGGAGCGCGTCAAAGCCGGTTTGTTCCACGTCATAATCACCGACCTTTCGATGAAGGGAATGAGCGGACTCGATCTGCTGCGCCAGGTCCGCGAGCTCGATCCGCAGTGCGCCGTATTGATGATCACGGCTTACGGCAATCAGCGAATTGCCGTCGAGGCGATGAAGGCCGGCGCCGTGGACTATCTCCCCAAACCGTTTGACAACGACGAGCTGCGGCTCAAAGTCCGCAAGGTGATGGAGACGCAGCTCTTGCGGCGCGCGCACAATCAGCTTCTCGAACAGGTCCGGCTCGAAACCGGAATCTTCGAGAATATGATCGGCCGCTCGCGCGCGATGGTACGAGTGTTCGAGACGATCGAAAAAGTCGCGCCAACCGATGCAACCGTGTTGATCCGCGGAGAATCGGGAACCGGAAAAGAACTCGTTGCCCGCGCGATCCACTTCCGCAGTCCGCGTGCGCGCGGCCCGTTTATAGCCGTCAACTGCGCGGCGTTTTCGCGCGAGCTGGTCGAGAGCGAACTCTTCGGCCATGAAAAGGGCGCCTTCACGGGCGCCGTCGCCCGCCGCGAAGGCAAATTCGAAGCCGCCGACGGCGGCACTCTGTTCCTCGACGAAATCGGCGATATGAGCCTCGAAACTCAGGCCAAGCTCCTGCGCGTGTTGCAGGAAAAACAGTTCGAGCGGATCGGCGGCAATCAGCCGCTCGCCGTCGATGTGCGAATTATCGCCGCCACCAATCAGGATCTCGAAGCGATGGCCGCGCAGGGCCGCTTCCGCGAGGACCTCTATTACCGGATCAAGGTTGTCGAGATACGCCTGCCGCCGCTGCGCGAGCGCCGCGAAGACATCCCGCTCATGGTCCAGCACTTCATCCGCGAGGCGAGCAATCGTTACGGCAAGCCCGAGAAGCGCCTCGCGCCGGACGCGATGCGCGCGTGCATCGAAAACCCCTGGCGCGGAAACGCGCGCTCGCTCAAGGCCGCCATCGATCAGGCTCTGATCCTCGCGGCCGGCGAAGAAATTACCATTGAAGAGCTGTTCTCCGGCTCCGATCCCGAGACCGCCGAGTCTCCGGCCGCGGCGGCGAACAGTTCTCCGTTTCATCCGCCGGCGCACACGCCGGCCGCGACCGACAGCGACTCGCCGGGGATGACGTTTCGCGAGGCCAAGGAAAAATTCGTTGGCGATTGGGAGCGCGACTTTATCCTGAACGCGCTCCGCGCCTGCGGCGGCAACATTTCCCGCGCCGCGGAGCGGACCGGGATGTATCGGCAGAGCTTTCAGCAGAAGATGCGCGAGCTTGGCATCACAACCGCCGACGCCGGCTCCGGCGCAAAGGACGAAGGAAACTGAACCGCGCGAACAATCGCGATGGAGCGCAAATCATGAACGATACAAGTACGCAGACCTCGAGCCCGGCGCGCAATCTGAAAATTTATCCGCCCGTGTTGGCGGGCGTGCTGCTCGCTGCCGGAATCGTCCTGCATTTTACTTTGCCCGAGGCGCGCGATACCGCGTGGCATCACGTTCTCGGCCTCGTGCTCGTCGCAGGCGGACTTGGATTGTCATTCTACGCGGCGGCGACTTTCGCGGCGCGCGGCACGACCAAAAATCCCTACGGAGAACCGTCCGCATTTGTCCTCACGCCGCCCTATAACTTCACGCGCAATCCGATGTATCTGGGGTTGGCGGTTGTGCTGTTGGGACTTGCGGTGTTCTTCGATTCGATCGTGATGCTGCTCGGCCCCGCGGTGTTTTACGCCGCGCTCGACACGATCGTGATCCCGCGCGAAGAAGAAGCGATGCTCACGCAGTTTGGCGACCAATATCGCGACTATAAGGGCCGCGTCCGCCGCTGGCTCTGACGAATTTAACCCTGCGACCGCGCGCGCATTAACCGCGCGCGTCCAAAAAGGAGTAGTGCGATGTTTCTATCCAGAGTTTTCAGTCTGATCGGCGGCAAACTCAGCCGCTGGCTCAAGGCGCGCGAATCCCGCGATCCCGAGGCCGTTTACGAAGCGGCGATTACCGACCGAATCCGCCGCTACCATCAGCTCAAGAACGCCGCCGCCGGCGTGATCTATATGCGCAACAAACTCGAACGCGAGCTCCGCGCCAAGACCGCCGAGCTCAAAGAAGTCGGCGAGGAAGCCGGGCAGGCCGCCGACATGAACGAAGACAAGTGCGCGCTAATCCTCCTCCAGCGCAAACACGAACTCGACGCCGATTGCACTCGCCTGCGCCAGGACCTCGACGATCTGACCCGCGAGGCGGATGACGCGAAAAAAAATCTCGTCGGCTTCAACGGCGAAATCGAAAAGCTCAAGATCGAGAAAGTGCGGATGCTTGCGCGGCTCAAAAATGCGCAGGCGCGCGTCCGAATCCAGCAAGCACTCGAAAGCCTCTCCTACGACGATGACGTTCGCGCTCTCGAGGAAGTCCGCGAGTCGATTGCGCGCACGCTCGCGCAGGCCGGTGTCACCCGCGAGATGACCGACTCGGGTCTCGACTCGAAACTCGAAGAAATCCGCCGCCGCAACGCCGAGGCCAAGGCCCAGGCCGAATTGGCCGAGCTCAAGCTCAAGCGCCGTCCCCCGCTGGCGCCGATGGACATCTTCACGCAGGCCGCCGACGCGGCGAGCTCCTCCAACGGAAACGTACGCGCCGCGCATCCGGAATCGTAACCGCGGGCTGCGTAGTTCGCACCCTCACGGAGAATCGCTGATGAGAACGACTGTGATCGCGCTCGCGATAGTGGCGCTCGGTGGCGCGAGCTGCAGGCTCGGCGCGCCGCCGCCTCCACCCCCGCACCCGGGCGCGGGAGGCAACGTCCAGGCGATTAACGCCAACACCGTGTTCGGCAACGCCAGAGTCACCGCGATGATGCTTGCGTGCGCTGGTCGGACCACCCTTGCGAATGGCGTGGCCGTGGTCAAAGACGGATGCTTCAGCGGCGACACGAACGTGGTTTTGTGCACCGACTCGACCGCGCCGAATCCGGTGATGTGCGAGCCGCACAAGGGCTCGCTCGCGGTTGCCGGCACAGGCACGGACACGATCAACTACGCGCGCATCCGATGAGGCGCGGGAATCTATGACCTAAAGCAACGCTTTAAGTTCGTCAATCGAGATTCCCGCCTGCCGAACGATCGCCCGGCGCGTGCCTGATGCGATTTCGTGATCGTCAGGCACGACGAGCCGCCGACAGGGCGCGTCCGAAGGCTTTACGATTACACGCCTGCCGTGCTGGTGATCTATTTCGCAGCCGAATTTGCGAAGTGAGCGAACGAGTTCTGACCCGAGATGACCGGTAGGCCGCTCAACTCGCAATCCCGGCGACTTCCTCGTCGAGCGGTGGCGCGATGGATTCGCCATGCTGTTTCAAGCTCAAAAGGTATCCGGCGGTCGCTTCACTGACATTGCGAACCGCCTCGGCCACGAAGACTTCATCTTCATCTTGATAAAGCCGGTCTCCAAATCTCATATCATATGCGCGAGCCGCGTTGCCGACTCCCGGATTTTAGCATCGCGGAGACGGCAATCAGCGCCCCGATGCTCAGCGGCGGAACAGCGCCGATTCGCCGATCTCCAATCCCAGCGCGTAACGGCGCAGCCAGTCGAGTGCGACCTGCGAGGTGAGCAGCTTTATCCAGTCGCGCGTGCCGCGCATCTGGTAGCGGCGCGAGGCTTTTACGCCGTCGGAGTCAAGCGCGATACAGACAGTCCCGACCGGCTTGTCCGGCGTTCCACCATCGGGCCCGGCGATCCCTGAAGTCGCGATGGCGACGTGTGCGCCGATCCGCTTGCGCGCGCCGCCGGCCATCTCGCGCACGCATTCCTCGCTCACCGCGCCGAATTTTTCGAGTGTCGCCGACTGCACGCCGAGCAAAGCCGCCTTGGCGTCGTTCGAATATGTCACGAGGTCGGCGAGCAGGTAGTTCGAGCTGCCGGGAACGTTGGTCAGTCGATGGCCGATCAGCCCGCCGGTGCATGACTCGGCGATTGCGAGCTTGAGTTTTTTTTCGACGAAGAGCCGCCCGACAACTTCTTCCATCGAGGCCTCGCCTTCGGCAAATAGGAACTGCGAGATTTTGCCGCGGACGCGCTCGGCCAGCTCTTCGAGTTTGCGATTGGCCTCGGCGGGTTTTCCTTCGACGGTCAGCCGCAGCGAGATTTGCGGAAAGCTCGCGCGCAGCCCGACCTTCGCCTCGCCGGGCTTGATCAATCCGGCGACAGCTTCGTCGAGAGCCGACTCGCTCATTCCGAACGTCTGAAAAATACGCACGGCAAAGACCGTGTCCGTGCCCCTATTTTTCTGCAGCCACGGCACGACCCAGTTTTCCATCATCGGCTTCATCTCGCGCGGCACGCCCGGCAGCACGATCAATTGCGACTCGTGTCCATCGACGTTCATCGGCATCCGGAAGCCGGGCGCGGTGCCGAGTTCATTCGGGATTACCTCGGCCCCCTCAGGGAAGTCGGCTTGCTTGAGATTGTTCTCCGGCATCGGACGATTGATCGTCGCAAACATCCGCCGCATCTTGTCCACTGACGTCTGATCGCGAACCAGCTTCACGCCCGCAATCCGCGCCACGGTTTCGGTCGTGAGGTCATCGACGGTCGGCCCGATTCCGCCGGTCGAAATAACCACGTCGGCCATCGCGATCGCCGTGCGCCACGCCCATTCGAGGCGCTCGGGAACGTCGCCGACGGTAAGCACCGCAACAAGATCGATCCCGATCTCCGCGAGTTTGTCGGAAAGATAGTTCGCGTTGGTATCGACGACCTTGCCGCTGGTGATTTCGTCGCCGGTGGAAAGAATAACAGCCCGTTTGATCATCGAGACCTCCTTGCCCGCAAGGCGTTTGTCAGAGCACGCGCCAGAGAATCTGCACAACTATGTTCGCATAGATCGCCGCCGCCAGATCGTCGAGCATCACGCCGCTTCCGCCGCCGAGTTTGCGATCGATCAGCCCGGCCGGGTACGGCTTGACCACGTCGAAGACGCGGAACGCCACGAACCCCGCGAGCATCCACAACGGCGTCAGCGGGTTACCGAACATCGTCGCCACCATTCCCAATACTTCATCAAGGACGATCTTTGGACTGTCGTGCTCGTCGAAAATGATTTCCGCCCGCCCCGCGATCCAGCATCCCGCGACGAATGCGAACGCAAAAACCCCGAGTGCGATCGCGGGCGAATAGCCCCACAACGGACCGAAGCCGAACCACATCACGGCCAATCCCACGACCGATCCCGCGGTGCCGGGCGCGACCGGAGCGTAGCCGCTGTAAGCGCCGGTGGCGAGGAAGATTACGATCGAACGCATCACGGCTAGATTCGAGCTGCGAAGATAGCATGCTCGACTATCGCGCGACAGAAGAAACCCGCTTGCACTTCATTCAGTAAGCGGAATCGGCATCTCCTCGGTGGCAACTTCGACCGCACTAACGCCCTCGACCTGGCGGGCCACCTCGATCACCATCGCGTCCCACGGCGCGACCAGCCCCGGACCCGCCAGCCGGATTGCGCCGCCGGCGCATTGCACCGCGATCTGCGCGTCGCGCACTTTGGGATGCGCCAGCAGCGCGGCGCGGACTTGAGCGGCAAGCGCAGCGTCGCGCAGCGATTCGCGCGCTTGTGGCGGCGCGGTCTCGTCCAGAATCCGCGCGCCTCCCGCGATCATCGCGGCGACCGTATCGAGCGGATGCGCGGCGGAATTTACGACCAGATCGTAGAGGGCGGAATCCTCGATATCGACTCCGGTCAGAGATTGATTTCTCTCGCGCAATTCACGGTCATAATCGCGCACATATTTTTCCGCCGCGTGGGTTTCCATTTTGTCATCCGCGGCAACCTGCCTGACTCTGGCCGCGAACGGCGCGGTTACGCGAATCCGCATCGCGCATCCCGCGGCAGGAGCCTGATGCGCGAGGATTCGCCCCGCCGCAACGATTTTATCGGCGGCCAGCTCGCGCAGCATGACCGCGCGCACGAACGCGAGATAGCGATGGCTGTCGGCTTTGCCGCGTTGCCAGAAATGCGGAGTGCGCAGATCGAACACCAGCAATTGATCGGCACTCACGCCGTAGCGGCTCGCCGCCTCGGCTACGATTTCTTCTCCGGACACAAACCGGTAGCCAAGCCGCTCGGCGGTCAGCCGCCCAAGCTCGTTACCCCTGCTGCCAATCTGCTGACTGAGAACGATTACCGCCATCGTCGGCTCCCCAAGCGGTCGAAATTCCACCCGCAAGGCATCTTAGGGCGCGGTCCCGGCAACGGCAAACCGGCGCGATGGAATCCTTGCGCGGCGGCGGCTAGGATTTGCCTGCTTGAGACATCGTGATTGGACGCGGGCGCGACCTGCTTGGCGTGCCCTCAGCCGCCGAAATCCTCTCAGCACGGAGACCGAGATGCCGAAAAAGATCGCGCGGCCGCGCTTGGCCGGCGCTGAAATCAGCCCTGAACCGGTTCGCGGCGACATGACGGCCGCCGATCTGATCGACAGCGCTTTTCTGGCCTACAACGGACGCAAACTGCGCGAGGCGTGCCGCCTGTTTGCCGAGAAAATGCTCGAGGACGACGTCTTCGTCGCGATGAGCGTGACCGGAGCGCTCACTCCGGCGGGACTCGGGATGTCGTGCCTGATCCCGCTCATCGAAAACGGGTTTGTCGACTGGATGGTTTCGACTGGCGCCAATCTCTATCACGACACTCACTTCGGTATCGGGCTCAAGATGTATCAGGGTTCGGCCGAGACTGACGATGTTGCCCTACGCAAGGCGGGCGTCGTGCGAATCTACGATATTTTCTTCGATTACCGCGTGCTGCTCTCGACCGACGCGTTCTTCCGTCAAATCGCGCGGCTCGACGAATTTCAACATCCGATGAGCACGGCAGAGTTTCATTTCCGCGCCGGCCGTTACGTCGCTGAACGCGAGCGGATACTCAAACTCGAGCGCAAATCTCTGCTCGCGACCGCGCATCGCTGCGCGATGCCGATCTACACGTCGTCACCTGGAGATTCCTCGATCGGAATGAACCTTGCGCTGCTCGAGGTCGAAGGCTACGCGCTTAGGCTCGATCCGCTTGCCGACGTAAACGAAACCGCATCGATCGTTTACGCCGCCAAGCAGCTCGGGTGCAAGAGCGCGGTGTTCATACTGGGCGGCGGCTCCCCCAAGAATTTCGTGCTTCAGACCGAGCCGCAGATTCAGGAAGTGATGGGCGTTGCCGAAAAGGGGCACGACTACTTTCTGCAGATCACCGACGCGCGTCCCGACACTGGCGGCCTCTCCGGCGCCACGCCGTCGGAAGCGGTGAGCTGGGGAAAAATCGATCCGAGCAAACTGCCCGATTCGGTCGTATGCTACGTCGATTCGACGGTGGCACTCCCGCTGATAACCGCTTACGCGCTCGCGCGCCGCAGAGCGCGTAAACCGCGCCGGCTCTACGAGCGGCGCGCCGAGCTGATGGACACGCTGACCAGCGCATACTCGAAGGTACGCAAAAAGCGGCTGGCCCGCGGCGAGTCTTGAAAATGAAGCGCCGCTTGATTTCCGTGAAGGAACGCGCCACGCGCGCCGAGTTCTCGCGCGAGCTCGCACTCGCAAAAAAAGCCGCGCGCGCCGCCGGCGAAATCCTGCGCGGCTACTGGAAACGCGGCGGCTACACGATCGCATCCAAAGGCAAAGATAATCCCGTCACGCAGGCTGATCTCGAAGCCGATCGCGTGCTGAAGCATATGCTCGCCGAGCCGTTTCCGGATTACGGATGGCTCTCGGAAGAAACCGCCGACAGCGCCGATCGCCTGAAGCGGCGGCGCGTGTGGATAGTCGATCCGCTCGACGGCACCAAGGAATTTATCAACGGGGTGCCCGAATTCTGCGTCGCGATTGCGCTTATCGAAGACGGCGAACCGATTCTCGGCGTGACCTATAATCCGATTCGACGCGAGATGTTCTGGGGTGCGCGCGGTACCGGATGCTATCTTAACACGCGCCGCGTGCGCGTCAGCCGCACGCGGATGCTGCATCGCGCCAAAGTTCTCGCCAGCCGCAGCGAAGCGGCGCGTGGCGAATGGCAGGTGTTCCACGGCCGCTTGCTCGTCAGCCCGACCGGCAGCGTCGCCTACAAGCTGGCGCTGGTCGCGGCGGGGATGGGCGACGCGACGTTCACGCGTTCGCCGAAGAGTGAATGGGATATCGCATCGGGCGCGGCGTTGGTTGCGATCGCGGGAGGAACGATCACCGACATTCGCGGACACAAGCTGCGTTTCAATAATCGCAATGTGAAAGTCGAGGGACTGATCGCGGACAACACCACCCTGCACGCCCAGTTGCTGAAGGTCGCGCCGCATCCGCCGCTCGCGCGCCGGTAGCAAGTGCGCGCGCCGCTCAGAAATTGTACATTCGCTTTGCTTCGGCGCGCAGTTCGGAACGGAAATCGGGATGCGCGATTGCGATCATCGCGTCCACGCGTTCGCGGATGCTCCCGCCCTTGAGCGTCGCGATCCCGTACTCGGTCACCACGTGATGCACGAAGCCGCGCGGCGCGGTGACCACGCTGGCCGGCGCGAGCGCCGGCACGATCCGCGAAACCCGTTCGCCATTCACAATCGAGCTCGAAGGCACGACGATTACCGTCTTGCCGCCGCCGAGGCACGCGCCGATTACGAACGCCGTCTGGCCGCCCGTGCCGGTGTACATCCGCGGGCCGATCGATTCGCTGTTGGCCTGTCCGGTCAAGTCCACCGCCATCGCGTTGTTGATCGCGATCAATCCTTCTTCGCGGGCGATGAGCCGGATGTCGTCGGTGAAATTGAAATCATATAGCTGAAAGCGCGGATTGCCATCGATATAGTCGAGCTCTTCGCGCGGCATCAGCGGCGCAAGTCCGCTTCCGACCACCAGGCCCGGGAACAGCTTCTTGTACTTTCCGGTCAACACGCCGTCGCGCACGAGTTGCGCGGTGTGCAGCGGAATGATCTCGGTCTGCATTCCAAGATCCTGATGATTATGCAGATGCGGCATCAGTGCGCCGGACATCGAGCCTACGCCAACCTGGATCGTCGCGCGGTCGGGAATCAGCTCGTGCGCGACCATCCCGCACGCCGAGTCGATAATCTTCCGCTCCTCGGCCGACGGAACCGGCAGCGCGATCTCCGGCAGTTCGACGGTGCGCTCGACGAAATAGTCAATCTCGGAGATATGCAGTTGATTGTCGCCGCCGATCCGGATGAAGTTTTCGTCGATCTCGGCGATTACCAACTTCGCGTTGCGCGCAAGAAGCTTCGACATGATATTAACTTCGCCGAAGTTGACGAAGCCGTTTGCGTCAGGCGGCGCGACGGTCAGGATATATACATTGAAGTCATCGAGCGCGGGCGGCAGATGCCCTTCGCGGTAATACTGAATCGGCGTAAAGTCGGC
>JAJZAG010000324.1 GCA_021799555.1 Deltaproteobacteria bacterium
AACGAACGTGATCGAATGAGGATACGGACCGCGTTCCTCGAAGGGCGCGACCGCGGCCCATCGCATTTCGCCGCTTAGGCAGACCAGATCGAGCATCTCGGGCCGGTAGCCGTTAATCCGTGCGGGCAAAATCGCGCGCTCCCAGAATTCCGGCGAAAATCCGAGGCCCGAAAGCTGCCCGAGTACGATTGCGACCTCTTCAGCTCCCGCCGGATTCTCGCCGCCTCCGACGTGCATCCATCGCAGCCGAAACGCCGCGAATTCATGATCGGCGCACGGCTCGATTTCGGCGTGTACCCGCGCGAGAGTTATCCGATGAATCCGCTCCAGGTTGTAGCGCTCGCACCACTGCGTCGCTATCGAGGAGGTGAAATGACCGCGGAACACTGCGCCCGAGGCCTCGAGCGCGCAGAGCGCGCGGTCAATCACCGGCACGTCGAAGCCGAGCCGGCGCTCGAGTTCCGCCGCCGTGACAGGACCGGCGGTCTTGAGTGCGCGGCGAACGATCTCCTGCCGCGCCGCGTCGGGATCGGCGCGAGCAAATTCCGGAGCGCCGGCGATCCGCGCTTGCGGGTACGCTGCCGCAAAAATCGCGGCGTCCGCAACCGCTATAAAGCTCTCGGCCGGCAAATGACTTTCCGGATCGTGGCGAATAAGCTTTGCAATTCGATTGTCGCACTCCAGCTCTGCGAGCAGTCCGCGCGCATTCTCGCCCACGCGCTGCTCGAGCCCGGCGGCGCTTAGCGTGCCGTGCGCGCGAAGGGTCTCGAATAGCTCGTCGCAATTTCGCGGCCTATATCCTGGCGCAGTCCCGGCCACTTCCGATTCAACCGCTTTGACCGCATCTTCGGCGAGCATCGCCGCCAGGTCTTCGGTGCGGAAAACGTCCTCGGCCATTGCGCGGTTCATCGAGACGGTGCGGCTGCGCCGATTGGCGCGTTCGCCTCCGTCAAGGAAGGAGTAGTCCCACGCGAGCAGCAGGCGATGCGCGAATACCGACGGCGAGACCGAATCCACGTACACCGCGCGAATCGAGCCGTCGCTGATTTGCGCCAGCACGCGTTCCATAAGAGCCGCGTCCGCGGATTCGGTCAGACATTCGCGCATCGTCTCGGCGATTATGAAGTGGTTGGGAATCGCGACTATCGGGGGGCGGTTTTCAAAGCACGCCTGCTGCTGCGGAAATATCGCGGCCAGCGCCTCCTGCGAGCGCAGGCGCCGAATCCATGCCGGAATCCGATTGCCTCGCGACGCGCGCATTACCGTCAACGCCCGCGAGGCGACGTGGCGAAAGCGCACCTCGAACATCGGCGCCGCGAGCATCGCCTGCTCGAGCACGCCGCGCGCGTTACGCGCCGGAAGCATCGCGAACGTCTCTTCGAGCGGAAAACTGTGGCGGGCGTTGAGCGCGATCAGTACCCCGTCATCGATCGCCGAGGCCTGAATTTCAAAATCGAACGATTGGCAGAGCCGCTTGCGCAGCGCCAGACCGAGCGCGCGATTGAAGCGAATCCCCAATGGCGTATGGATGACAACCTGCGTGCCACCCAGCCCGTCGAAAAATCGCTCGACGACGATCGTGCGCGAGTCGGGAATCGCGCCAAGCGCCTGACGCCCGCGCCGCACGTAATCGACCGCCTGCGCCGCCGCGCTCGGCTCAAGCGCGCACTCGGCTCCAAGCCATTGCGTGGCGCCGGCCTCTCCGTCCTGGTCGAGGCGCGCGGCGATTTCGTGCCGCAGCTCGGCGATCTCCTCCGACAGCGCGTACGATCTTCCGCCCGCTTCGGTCTGCCAGAACGGCAGCGTCGGCGCCATCCCTGGCGCGGGCTCGACCATCAGCCGTCCGCGCGAGATTCGCTGAATCTGCCACGGCATCGAACCGAGCGAGAAAACGTCGCCGCGCGCGGATTCCTGCGCGAAGTCTTCTTCAACGTCGCCGACCTTGCGTCCCTCGGATTCGATTACAACATCGTAGTTTCCGCTTTCGGGAATCGTTCCGCCCGACATGATCGCCGCCATTCGCGCGCCGCGGCGCGGCCGGACGCGGGCGTTGATGCGGTCGTAAAAGATTTTTGGCGCCGCACCGCCGATTCGCTCGGGCAGCTCGGACGCCATCTGTTCGAGCAGCCTTGCGAGCGCGGCGGAATCGAGGCCGCCAAGGTTGTACGCGCCGCGCAGAAGCCGCAGGAGTTCGCGCTCGCCGATTTCGCCCTCCTCCGCCGCAATCGCGATAATCTGCTGCGCCGCAACGTCGAGGCATCCGACCGGAATTTCGACTGCATCGAGATGCCCGCGCCTGATCGCGCGCACCGCCGCCGCGCATTCGAGTAGATCGTCGGTGGTCAACGCGAAGAAGCGTCCCTTGGGCGTGGCTGACAGGCTGTGACCGGAGCGCCCGACGCGCTGAATCGCCGCCGAGATCGATTTCGGCGAATCGATCTGGCAGACGAGCTCGACCGCGCCAACGTCGATGCCGAGTTCGAGCGACGCGGTCGCGACGATCGCGCGCAACTCGCCGCGCTTGAGCCGCTGCTCGGCCAGCACCCGCTCCTTGCGCGCAAGGCTGCCGTGATGCGCCATCACGGCATCGGCGCCGACGCGCTTTTGCAGATTGAGCGCGACGCGTTCGGCCCATCGCCGCGACAGCGTGAAGACCAGCGTGGTACGATGCGTCCGAATCAGATCGGCGATTCGGTCGTACATCGCATCCCAATGCTGATGGGTTGCGAGCGGTCCCAGTTCAGGTCCGGGCGCGATTACCCGCAGGTCCATGTGGCGCGCGCGATCGTCAGCTCTGACAATCTGTACCGGACGCGCGACCCGGGCGCCGTCGCCGCCGGTATCGAATCCCGACAGGAATTCCGCGAGCGTCGCGATTGGATTGAGCGTCGCCGAAAGTCCGATCCGCGCGGGACGCCGTCCGCTCCGCGCGCGGACCAGGCGCTCGAGGCGCTCGAGCGTGATTGCCAGATGCGCGCCGCGCTTGTTGGCCGCGAGCGCGTGCAGTTCATCGACGATCACCACCCGCACCGAAGCAAGTTTTTCGCGAAATCGCGGCGAAGTCAGCAGCAGGAACAGCGACTCTGGCGTCGTGACCAGAATCTGCGGCGGCCGCTTCAGCATCGCGCTCCGTTCGGTAGCGGGCGTATCTCCTGTGCGCAGCCCGGCGCGAATCACGCCCAAGTCGAGACCGCGCGCGGCGGCGGCCTCGCGTACTCCGGCTAGCGGTTCCTCGAGATTAAGGCGGATATCGTTGGCGAGCGCTTTCAGCGGCGACACGTAGAGGACCGATACAGTATCCGCTAACACGCCCCGCTCGGCCTCGCGCACGAGGCTGTCGATCGCCCACATGAACGCCGCCAGCGTCTTGCCGCTGCCGGTCGGCGCGCACAAAAGAACGTCATGCGCGGAGCTGCTCGCGGCCGAGCCGATAACCGGCCATCCAAGTTCCTGCGCCCGCGAGGGCGCGCCGAAGCGGCGCGCGAACCATTCGCGCACGGCGGGATGGAACGCGGCGAGCACGGGATGCATCGCCATATTTATACCACTCGGCGTAGCGAGCGGGCAGCGCGCCCATTCACGTCGAAAAGATTTCCGCGAGACGCGCGGTGAATTCACTGCGCGAAAGAGTCAGATCGAATCCCGCTTCGCGAGCCGCCTTGAGCGCTTTGAGATCAACGTGCGAGGCAAACCCGACGATACGCGCCTCGGGCGCCGCCACGCGCACCCGCGCGGCAGTTTCGGCGGCGGGAAACGCCGCGTCCGACAGATCCGCAAACACCACGTCCGGCCGCCGAGCCACGCATTGACTCTCGGCCGCCGCGAGGCTCGAGGCGTAGAGCAGTTCGGCGCCAAGTGACTCGGCCGCTGCGTCGAGCTTCGAGCGAAAGAAGAGATCCTTCACTAAGCCGAGTGCGATTTTGCCGCTCATGTTCCCGTTGCGAGGTAAAATTAAGCGCGACTGCGTTCGCCATACAGAGGATACAGCCGCGCCGCCCTCTATATGAATATCCCGGCCGCGCTATCCGATAAAGGAGCGGACCCTGCGGAAGTAAGCCTGATTCGGTGCTACAACCTAATGCATTGCGCCCGCAGGAGGCTGCTCATGGCGAAGCTGATGAAAGGCATCGAGACCGTGCTTATCCACGGCGGAGAGCCCGAC
>JAJZAG010000325.1 GCA_021799555.1 Deltaproteobacteria bacterium
AGAAACGCGAGGAAAATTCCGATCGTAATCATGAGCTGATATGAGGCGACGATTGCGCCGCGATTACGCTGTGGAGACACCTCGGCCAGGTACATCGGCGCGGTGAAGGTCAGAACTCCGATGGCCAGACCGAGAACGAGACGCCAGGCGAGAAGCGCATCGACGGAGCCGGAGAGGCCGCACATCACGGAGGCTAATACAAATATGCCTGCGCCGAGCGCCAGCGCGCGTTTGCGACCCAGTTTTGCCGACATGAAACTGGCGCCCGCGGCACCGAGTGCGGCGCCGATCATCATCCAGCTGACGATGTGTTCCACAACTTGATCGGAGATCTTGAAGTCCTGTTGAATGAAGCGCTGAGCGCCGGATATGACCCCGATGTCCAGGCCGAACATCAGGCCGGCAAGCGCGCCGAGTGCGCCGACGAAAAGCACATAATTCTTGGCAGCTGTGCCAATTCGTTCGGTCGGCGCGTTCATGGAACACCTGCGGATAGTTGAATGGCGCGTGGATGCATCGTCGTGGCGCTTGGATGTGTGTGCGAGGCAGTCAAGGCTGAATGCAAGGTGTCAGCGTCGTGCGCCAGAGTGTTGCGCGCGCACGAATGCGCGAGCTGAAACAGGCGGATCTTGCCGCTGACGCCGCCGCCCGTGGGCGAATTAGATCGGCGGGCGGTCGGGCCGTGTCCGAGGCATGCGCCGAGGTCCGCAAGCGCCTGGAATGGGCGCCCCGACCGGGCGTCTGCTGGAGGTACGATCCCAGCCAAATGCTTCGCTGCTGCGTAGCGGCATGGGGTCGTATCACGGCAAGGTCGCGCGGGCCGCAAAGCGGATTTGCACAGGCGATGAGGGTGTCCGGGTGTGATCACGTGGCGATATGGCGCAAGGCCGAATTCGGCCTGATTGACGGTCGGTGCGGCAGTACTCGAGAGTTACGCAAGAACGGACGGCTGGTGATACGGAGGTTCGCGCTAGGGCACGGGTGACAGCGTTCGTGACGCCGGGGGTAGCCAAAACGGGATCGAGGCGAACGCATTGCAACAGCGTTGCAACGCGGCCCTCGATCCGCGCAACAACTGGGAACGCGTTGCGCCATGCAGATGGCGCGGATGCGCACGCAGAGCGCGCCTCGATGGCCGCGGCGTGCGTTTCGAGGATTGGCTTTCCCCCTGCCCAATGGCGCGGTCGCCGGCCTCTACACGAGCGAATCGCGATTCGGCTGCCTGCGCGAAGGTTTCGGCCCTGCACGATCAGGGTCGTCAAGGAGGTCGCCAGGAGCATTTGCGACGCCATCCGGCGCGGGCCTGAGTTCCTCGGCATCAGACGATTTCATCGTGATGGCATGCATCCCCGTCCCAACCTCTTTGCTATGATAATATTTATAATACAGGCGCGCCGATCTGGCAAGCATCCGCGCGTGCCATTTATGGATGATGGGGCGGCTGTCGCCACGGCGGTGGAAAATCAGCCGATATGGCAGCGTAGCGTGACGCGACTTGATGATACACCACCTTCACCTGCATAGCGGTAGCACGATTCGCAGCCCGAAAGAATGGCGCATGGTCCATTCGCCGAGAAATGTTTTGGACCACAGCTCGACTTGTGCGGCGCGCATTTTTCGCGCGCCGGAGCAATTGCGCCCACGCAATCGGCGGGGTCGTGGTCAGTCCCCCTGCCGGGCGGGTTATCGCGAACAGGCGCGCACTCGGTGCGCGATCTCCACGGCCGGTGTAAGGCCGCGAAATCACCGGGTCGATACGTTGTCGATTCCGGAATGTCGCAAAAATGATCGAACAGCACACGCGGAGCCAACGATGATACTTGGAGCGAACAAGGTGTTTGTCCGACGGATCGGCCGGGAGTTGCTGTTGATAGGCTTGGCGGGAATGACTTTGCTCAGTCCCGCATGGGCGGCAAGCGCGGTTCCATTGCCGCAGCTCATCTCCAGCCACGGCAGATATGAGCTGAAAGTCGACGGCAAGCCGTATTTCATCCTCGGCGCGCAGGTGAACAATTCGAGCAATTACTCGGCAACATTGCCCGAGGTCTTGCCTGCCATCAAGGACGTCGATGCCAATACAATCGTGATGCCGATCGCGTGGCAACAGATTGAGCCGCGTCCAGGTCGATTCGATTTCTCATTCCTCGACCGGTTTTTGCGACAATCTCGACAGCATCGCGTTCACGCAATTCTATTGTGGTTCGCCACCTGGAAGAACGGCGCGCCCAATTACTGCCCGTCGTGGGTCAAGCTCGACAACAGTCGTTTCCCTCGCGTGGTCGATCGGAAGGGCCGCCTGGTCAACTCGCTTTCCCCGCTGGCGAAGACGACCCTTGATGCCGATCGCACGGCTTTCGCGGCTCTGATGACGCATCTGAAGGCGGTCGATCCCCGACATACGGTCATCATGGTTCAGGTCGAGAACGAGACCGGCACCTACGGTTCCAGGCGTGATTATTCGGCGGCTGCGAGTCGATTGTTCAACGGCCCCGTTCCCCGACGTCTCGTGCGGGCGCTCGGGCTGCGGCCCGGAACCTGGACGCAGGTATTTGGTCGCCACGCCGCGGATCTCTTTCATGCGTGGAACATCGCCCGTTTCGTCAACAAAGTTGCCGCGGCCGGCAAGGCGGTCTATCCGCTGCCGATGTACGTCAATGCCGCGTTGCGCGGTCCGTTTCATCACCAACCGCCACGCCCATACGAGTACGGTGGTCCGACATACAATGCAATTCGCGTGTGGAAAGTCGCCGCGCCGGATATCAATGTCATCGGGCCGGACATCTACATGCGAAGCTCGCGGTTGTACTGCAAGGTTCTTCAGCAATATCACCGGTTCGATAATCCGCTGTTCGTCAGCGAAACCGGCAACGCCCCGGTCTACGCGCGTTATCTGTTCGCTACGCTCGGCCATCAGGGAATCGGGTTTTCTCCATTCGGAATAGACTACACCGGTTATTCCAATTATCCGCTCGGCGCCCGCCGGATCGATGCGCATACATTCGCGCCTCTTGCCCTGGAATATCGCTTGCTGCGGCCGATGGATTCGCTGTTGGCGAGCTTGAGTTTCGAGGGCCGGGTGTATGGCGTATCGGAGCCCGACAATCGGCATTCGCAATTCATCCGGCTCGGACGCTGGGAGGCGAAAGTCTCCTACGACATGCCGATGTTCGGCGACAGTCCCTATAAGCGCCCGCGACCGCTCGATGGCGGTGCGATCATCGCGCGGCTCGGACCGAATGAGTTTCTGGTGACTGGGGTGCACGCGCGTGTTTCGTTCGCGCTGGCCCAACGGCATTCGAATGAGTTCATGATTTTCAACCGGGTAGTGCAGGGGACTTATCGGTACGGGACGTGGAAGTTTATGCGCATCTGGAACGGAGACGAGACTGATTGGGGACTGAATTTCACCTCCAGGCCTCAGGTCCTTCACGTGCATCTGGCGACATACTGACAGTTGCATCCCGGTGAGTGCGGATTTCCCGAGGTATTGGCCCGGCATAGGGGCGATGGTTGTCCAGGTTGCGGCGTGGTACGGATGAGCTGGGTCTGCATCAATCGCCGAGGGACTTCCCGCTGGCTGGAGGAGTCCGCGGGCGTGTGCGAGTCGCGAGCTTCGGTAGAGTGGCGCCGGCGAATTGACGAGTCGATACGGGGGATTGTTCCGGCCGGCTGCGACGACGTGCCCTGACTGTTGGAAGGGGCGGACAGTCTGGAGTCCGACCCGTTGTGGACGTCAAGGTAGTTGTGGCCCGTCTGAGGGAGCGGGCAGAGTGTCATGGCTGGACCCGGGTACCGCCCGGATCAGGTCGTCGCGCTCGGGATCGAGGGTGACGGGTGATCGCGTTCCTTCTCGGGGCGTGCCGCGCCGAGCGCCGTGCCGGACTGCAAAAGCGGATGGATCGCCGTGCCGCACCGGTTCCCGAGGCAGAGGGCGCGGAGCTTGTGGACGGCGATCTGCGTCTTCACCGTCGCGGCAGCGCCCGGCATGACATCGACCTATGGCGCGGACCGAGGCTGCGCGCCTTCGCCGCGGCAATGCTGTAGCGCGCCCGGCCGGCGCACGGGCGCGCGCAGGGAAGTGATCCTCAGTGATTGTCGCGCGGCACGCCGAAGCGCGCCTCGACCCGCTGATATTTCTCCGCACCGTTGAGAATCATGC
>JAJZAG010000326.1 GCA_021799555.1 Deltaproteobacteria bacterium
GTAATCTCATTCATCCGGCGCGAGAAGATTCGAGTCCCACCGGCGGCGTCATGATGAATCTGGACGCGCGCGCCGTCGAGTTTGTGCTCGAAGGCGATTTCGGTCCCGAGCATCGCGAACGCTTCCGCCACATCCGCCGCGGGCTGCGCGAGCATCGGTCGCAGCGGCTTGACCGAGCGCGTCACCGGCGCGGCGGCGTTGATGCCTGCATCGCGCGATGCGCCGCCGTCGCGCACGGCCAGGACCACGCGGCCAAGATCGCCCTCGAACATGTGGAGGCGGCGGATTTCGGCGGCGGGCCGATTCGCCATCCGCGCGATCGCCTCGAGCATGATTCCGTCGCTGACGCCGTGGCGCATCTCGCCGACAAGAATTTTCGCGAGGTATCTCGCTTCGAGGTTCGAGGCGCACTCGAACAGTGCACGAAGAGTTTCGAGCTTGCGCGCGCGCGCGTGGCGGCCCTCAATTTCGGCGATCTCGCGCATCGCGTAGTTCACTTGCGCGATCGTGAGCGACGGTTCAGGCTCCGCCGTCCGCAGTCGCATTGTCATCTCAATCGCCGCGCCGAAATCCTCGGCGGCCGAGAAGATATCTTCGCCCTGATCTTCAGCGCCCGTGAGCGCAGCGGCGATTTTCCAGATCGCGCGGCCGCTTACCTGGAGGCGCTTTTCTTCGCCCGCGGCGACCGCCTTGCCGGTCATGAAGCGCGCCGCGATCACGGCTTCGCCGATGTCGAGTGTGGCTAAAAAATTAGCGATCGTCTCCGCCATCTGAATCCGGCTCTGAGTCTGACCGAGAGCCTGACAAACGAGCGCGAAATCGAGAAACGAAGCCACCTCGCGAATTACTCCCGCGCCGCATTTGCGGCGTCATACCAACCCGCGCTTACCATTGAATCGGCAGCCCGACGTAATTTTCCGCAAGGCTCTGCGCGGCCGCGCGCGAACTAGTCAAATAGTCGAGCTCCGCCATCTGGCGGCGCGCATCGAACGCGTTATGCTCGTCGAACCGATGCAGCATCGCGGTCATCCACCACGAAAACCGCTGCACCTTCCATACGCGCCGTAAGCAGATCCGCGAATATTCTTCGAGCATCGCGCGCTCTCCCGAGCGGTAATACTCGGCCAGCGCCCGCGCCAGCACGCGCACGTCGGCGATCGCGAGATTGAGACCCTTGGCTCCCGTGGGCGGCACGATATGCGCCGCGTCGCCGGCCAGAAAAAGCCGGCCGTACTGCATCGGCTCGGCCACGAAACTGCGCATCTCGGTGATGCCTTTGTGCGTGATCGGTCCGCGCTTAAGGCTCCATCCACCGTCGATCTCGAAGCGGCGATCCAGTTCCTCCCAGATCCGCACGTCGGGCCACGCTTCGAGCTTCTCGTCGGGCGCGCATTGCAGATAGAGCCGGGTGAGCTTCGGCGAGCGCATGCTGTGCAGCGCGAAGCCGCGCTCGTGATGCGAATAAATCAGCTCTTCCGACGACGGCGCGACCGCCGCGAGAATTCCCAGCCATGCGAATGGATAGACGCGCTCGTAGAGCGTGAGCGCGGAAGCGGGAATGCTCGAACGGCATACGCCGTGAAAGCCGTCGCATCCCGCGATATAGTCGCATCGGAGCTCGTGTTCAGTGCCGCCGTGCGCGAAGCGAATCGTAGGCTGTTCGGCGTCGAAGCCGTGCACGCTCACCGTCGCGCACTCGAAGAAGATCGGTTGTCCGGTTGCGACGCGAGCGTCGGTCAGGTCCTTGATGACCTCATTCTGGCCGTAAATCGTGATCGCGGCGCCATCGGTCAATTCGCTCAGGTCGATTCGATGCCGTCCGCGCGCAAAGCGCAGCTCGATGCCGCGATGGAGCAATCCTTCGTGCGCGAGCCGCGCACCAACTCCCGCCGCGCGCATTAAATCCACCGTACCCTGTTCGAGCACGCCGGCGCGAACCCGCTCCTGAACATACTCCCGGCTGCGCACCTCGAGCACGACCGACTCGATTTTCTCGCGCGCGAGCAGATGCGCCAGCATCAGTCCCGCCGGACCGGCACCGATAATTCCAACCTGCGTGCGCATCGGTAAATTTCCGCTCGCGCGCCGGGCGCATCCGTCACGCGATCGGATGCTCCTTCAAAAACGGCACGAACGCGCTCAGAAACTCCGGCATCGCCTCAGTAGTGAAACCGTGGCCGGCTTTGGAGATGACATGCAGTTTCGCTCCGGGAATCCTGCCAGCAAGCAGCTCCGAATTGCGCGCCGGAATCAAAACGTCGTCGCCGCCGGTGATGACCAGCGCCGGCGCCTTGATCTCAGGAAGGCGTTCCCAGGTGTTGAGCGTGTAGGTCGCTTCAAGCTGGCGCTGAAACGCAAACGGTGGCGTCGGATGCTCGAGCAGGCGGGGAATGCGCGCTTCTAGCTCGGCGCGATGCTCCTGGATATAACCGGCCGTGAAACTGAGCGGCCATCCGCGCCGGATCACGTCCTCCGGCGCAACACCGACGCGGGGCGCCGTCAGGACTTTCAGGGACTCGGGCGGCGGCGGCACCGCATGCTTTCCGCCCGCCGTCGTGCATCCAAGAGTTACGGTCGCCGTGCGCGCGGCGTGGCGCAAGGCAAACTCCTGCGCGATCATCCCGCCCATCGATACTCCGAAGATGTGTGCGCGCGGAATTTTGAGTCCATCCAGCACGCCAGCCGCGTCGTCGGCGAACATCTCGATCGAATAGGGGCTGTCGGGTTTGTCGCTTTGGCCCGTCCCGCGATTATCGAACGTGATCGCGCGGTAACTGCGCGCGAGTTCCTGCACCAGCTCCGGGTCCCACGCCGCCGAGCTCGCGCCGAGCCCCATGATCATCAGCAGCGGCTCGCCCGAGCCGTACACGTCATAATGAAGTTTTATCTCGCCAACTTTCATCGTGGGCATCCGGAATCCCTCCGTTTTGATGACCGACATTAGCGCGGGCGTACCCGGCGCGTGAAGCGCTGCGGGAAAAGTCAGGCCGCGCTAGGAGTGGCGGCGGCGGCCTTTTCGCGCGCCTCGGCAGGCGGCTCGCCGCGGCGGCATTGCATGATCAACTCCCCGCCGCCGATATAGGCTTCTTTCTCGACGGAAAAACCGTACCGGGTCAGGAGATCGTTCAGCATCGCGCGCGTGTAGTGCGTGATGTGCTCGTCCTTGTAGCCGCCAGGCATCAGGAAGCCATAGATCGGCTCGATCGTGCGCCACGCGCGCGTCGCGTAATCGGGAGTGCCGAGGATAAGCCTGCCGCCCGGCTTCAAGACCCGGCGCATCTCGGCGAACAGGACTTCGTCGAACGGGATATGTTCGATCACTTGCGAGCTGATGACACAATCAAAACTTTGATCGCGAAATGGCAGCGCAAACGCGGAGCCGCGCACCAGCGGCATCTGGTAGCGGGACAGAAACCGCAACTTTGCGAAGTTGAAATCCATCCCAACCACGTTGTTGAGGCTCTGCACGATCATGCTCGAGCCGCATCCGGCGTCGAGCACCCGGTCCGAACCGCGCGCCCAGGAAACGGTGATTTGATGGCGGCGGCGATGCCACCATCGCTGGATCGGAATGACACTGTAAAATCCGCGCTCGTCGTAGTCGGCGGAATCCAGCGAGTTGCGCAGCTTCCAAAGCTTGGCGCATCGCTTGGCGATGCTCCAGCCGAATTTCAGAAGCTTTGCGTGCGACGCGCCCGCGCCGCGCGGAAAATAGGTGAACGGAACCTCGGCCAGATTGAAGCCCTGCGCGTAGGCGCGCACGAGGATTTCCTCCTCGGCCTCGAAGTTGGTCGATTCGAACTTGAACCCTTCAAAGACGCGGCGCCGATAGAGTCGGTACCCGCTCGACACATCGCGCACCGGAAGCGACAGGACACGGCGCAAAATCGCGCTCATCAGCGAGCTCGAAAGCTTGCGAGTGAAATCCGTATACGTGACACCGCCGCGCACGTAGCGCGAGGCAATTACGATGTCGCCGCGGCTGCGCGCACGCCAGATGCGCGGAATGAAATCCGGATCATGCGACTGGTCGGCGTCGAGCTTCAGGATCCATTCGCCGCAGGCCTCGGCAAAGCCCGTTTCGAGCGCGCCCGCGTAGCCCCTGCGCCGCTCCTGAACGATCCGCGCCCCGGTCTTTGTGCAGACCTCGACGGTATC
>JAJZAG010000033.1 GCA_021799555.1 Deltaproteobacteria bacterium
TTACCGGCGGGTTGGCGACAATCAGTATGTTGCTCTGGAAATTGCCCGGGCGCGGCGGCCGGAACGAAACCACGACCTTGCGCGATGTTCCGGGGGCGAGCGAGAAATCGCCGCCGCCTCTAATCACATAGAACCCGGTGTCGCGCAGCGGCATCACGTATCCGGAAACCGGCTCGCTGCACACATTACTGACCTCGAAATGGCGCGTAACTCTGCCGCGGCCGGCAGCCCGATTCGGGAAATCGATCGCTACCGTGCTGCTATCGAGGCATGCGCTCGAGGGCGTTGGCGTCGCTGTCGGCGTCGCGGTGCTGGTTACGGTTGGCGTCGCCGTCGGAGTTGCTGTTGCCGTCGGGTTGGCCGTTGCCGTCGATGTTGCGGTGGCAGTGGGCGTCGTCGTCGGCGTAGCAGTTGCAGATGCCGTCGCTGTGGATGTTGCCGAGGACGTCGCTGTTGGCGTCGGAGTCGGCGATACCGATGAGGTCGCCGTTGCCGTCGCGGTTGGAGTTCTGCTTGGCGTCGGCGTCGGAGTCGGCGATACCGCGCTCGCCGGGCAGAAAGTTACATTATACGACGGTCCCGTCGTGCTTCCCGTGTTGGTGCAGCCGTAAGACCCGGTGGCGTCGTCGTAGGCATAGGTGTACGCGGTGGGGCACGCGTTGTGGAGCAGGAGGTATAAATCTCCTATCGAGGTGGTCGGAGCCGGAGAGGGAACCGGTGAGGTGCTTCCCGCAGGCACCTGTTCCCAGTTGATATTGTCAGCCAGACATTGTCCGGGCGTCCATGACGGACATCCGCAGACGATGCCGGTGTCTTTGATCGTCGTCGTCGAGCCGTTGTACGGGGAAAGATTGAAAAAATTGGCGCATCCGTAAAGATCGAGCCAGGTTGAGCTCGGGGCGCTGGTATTGGTGCAGGTACCGGGCGTTCCGCTGCACGTAAAGCCGGAAGGGCAGTCGGCGCTGGTCGCGCATTCGCATTGGCCGTATGCCTGCGCCCCCGTTATCCCACAGGTCATCGTTTGCGTGCCGCTGGAGTTATAGGGGCAATCGGATTTCTGGGTGCAAAGGAAAGGAACCTGGCTCGTGCAACCAAGGGCGCTCTGTTGTGCGGGGGTTCCGCTGCTGCATTCCTGCGTAGGATTCCAGCATCCCGCCACGTTACTCGACGAGTCCAGGAACTGGAAATCGGAAGGGCAACTATCTAGCAGATTGAAGGAACAGTAGGTGGTCGGGTTGCCGGATGAATCAACTACTACTGCGCCCGCTGATCCGCATTGCTTGGGGCTCGAAGAATTGTATGCCGGTGAATAAGTGCCCTGGACGGGTACGATCGAATAACCGACGTTGAAGCCGCTGACAAAGCTGTTGTCGTAATAGTCTTGTGCGCCGACATTATAGGTGCCGTTAGGCGGGACCTCGAGGGTGAACTCACCCACGAATGCAGGGTTCTGTTGTCCGAAGGGTCCCTTGTCGGTGAGAACGGAATTGCAGTCAAGATTTCCAGAAGATCCGTTGGCGGCGCCGCAATTTCCGGTCTGACAGGTCAAACTGTTGTTGGTTGTGTCCGCCCCGGTGCACTCAGTCCGTCCCCAGAAATTGCCGCTCCACGTGAACACCGCACTGCATTTGCAATTGCTGTCGGACGACGTGCAGAGTCGATTGAGTGCGGTTCCGGCCGCGCAAGTGTTGCTGATGCAATCCGAGTTTTGGGTGCACGACCCTCCTTCGGCTACCGTTCCGCCCGAAGGTCCCGGCGCCGCCGTCGGTCCCTCTTTAACGCAGATTATGGACTGTCCGCCGTTGGCCGGGAGTTGCCATGCGGAGCCGGAGCTGGGCGCCGGATTGGACAGGCTAGTGGGCTCGAGGTTTTCGAAATAGCATTCGCTGACGACGGTTCCGCTCTTGTTCTTGAAGCTGGTCGGATAACAGACTTGGTTCGCACCGCATTGAGAGGACGACGTGCAGACCTCGGTGCATTGACCGCCTACGCAATCCAGATTGGCCGAAGGGTTGCAATCTGCGTCGGTCGAGCAAGCAGTTGTCCCTTGTAGCTGGGGACTGCTTAAATTTTCGCCGAGATAGACGTCGGTGCTGCAATTGTTGGTGAAAGTCAGCGCGCGATAACCCGTGGGACAGGTCCCACCGGACAATGGCGGCACGGAAGGAGCCTCGGCTTCGCTGTCCGACGGATTCGCAGAAGCGCTTCGGGTACGAATACTCGCGATGCTCGTCGCCATCGCGAACGCGATCAGCAGCATCCAGCCCTTACGACCAAGCCTACGACTTAGTTTCTCCACCCCCCCTCCTCCGTGGACAGTTAAGGTCCCCCAGGTTGCGTCTGCCTTGGTGGCAGTCGGTCGCGGAATATCGCGCGTGTTTACGAAAAGGATGATGCTGCCTACAAGTCACCGCGACGACAGTAGCAATCATCGCGCCGCACGGAAGGCTAACTAAAAGTTCTATTCCTGCACGATACAACCTTGTTATTAGGTCGTTCTCCGCAATTATCATTGCAGAGCGGCGACAGCATGTTGGCGTCGATGCGGCAAAATTTTATCAGGAATTTTCATCTCGCCAGGCCAAATCGCCCTTCCCAGCGGCCCAAGGCATGATCGGGCGCCTACCCTTCGGACGCGCTGGATCGCTTCTCGGGATGCTTTCGAACGAACGGGCGATTTCGTTGTTTCGACCCGACCGGAGCCCCTGCAGAGATGGCGTATAGTCGAACGGAGACGCGTGAAGAGTCTCGCGAACGCGTCCCGCCATGTGTCGAAGCGTTCGCTAGCCTGGAGGGCACCCGCGACCCGTATCGAAGCGTCAATCGCGTACGAAATGAACGATCAAGAGTGAAAGCCGCGCGGCCTTTTTTTCGGCGGAGGTCTCTGAGCTATTGACCCTACATTGTGACAGGAATATTTTCAGGCTGAGCAGGTTCGGGAGAATCCCAATGTTGGTCATCGGGAAAATAACGCCCCCCTAAACCCGATGACGGGTACTCCGAAACCTGGCTGAAGGGGCCCCGAGTAGCCTACTCTCGGGGCCCTTTCCTTTTTCGGATTTCGACGACGCCTGATATCACCGGTTGCCTGTCATGGGGCGAAAGGCGGTGATAGTGTTGGATATTCGTGCCGCCAGGGAATGAAGCTCTCTGAATTAGATTACGAACTGCCACCCGAGCTGATCGCGCAGCATCCGCTCGCCGAACGCGATCAGGCGCGGATGCTGGTGCTCGACCGCCGCGCAAGGACGCTCGAACATTCGCGGTTCTACAAGCTCAGCGGGCATCTGCGCGAAGGCGACCTGATCGTTCTCAACGACACTCGAGTGCTGGCGGCGCGACTTTATGCGCGCAAAGAATCGGGCGGCCGCGTCGAGTTGCTGTTCGTGCGTCCGGTGACGGACCCTTCGGGCGGATGGCTCGCGTTGGCGCGGGCGCATCGCGGGCTTGCCCAAGGCGCGCGATTGATATTGGGGGATGGGCGCGCGTTGCGCGTCGCCGCGATCTCGCAGGAGCATCGCCCGATAATCGTCCGCGACGACGGTGGATCGCTCGAGGCTGTCCTCCGGGAATTCGGGATGCTGGCGCTGCCGCATTATATCCGCCGCGAGGTGGCGGCCGCGGATAGCGACGACTATCAGACCGTGTATGCGGACACGCCGGGTGCGATCGCCGCGCCGACGGCCGGGCTGCATTTCACGGATCGCGTATTCGGCGAGCTTGCGGACGCTGGTATCCGCGTTGCGCGAATCACACTGCATATTGGACCGGGGACGTTTGCTCCGGTGCGTGGCGCCTCGGTCGAGGGGCATTCGATGGAAGCGGAGTGGTTCACGATCGGGGCTTCCGCGCGCGACGCGATTGGGCATACCCGGAGGATGGGCGGGCGCATCGTCGCGGTCGGGACTTCGAGCGTGCGCGCGCTCGAATCGTGGGCAATCACCGGCGAGCCCGAGGGATTCACGGGTCTGTTCATCTTTCCCGGGTTCCGGTTCAGGATGGTGGACGCGATGATCACTAACTTCCATATGCCGCGCACGACGGTGCTGGCGCTGGTAATGGCGCTTGCGGGGCGCGAGACGATACTCGACGCGTACGCCGAGGCGATTCGCCGCCGCTACCGGTTCCTCAGCTACGGCGACGCGATGCTGATCTTGTGATGGACGGGCCGATAACATTCCGCGTGACCGCGACCGACGGAATAGCGCGTGCTGGAAAGCTTGCAACGCCGCACGGCGAGATTGCCACGCCCGCGTTCATGCCGGTCGGGACGCGCGCGGCGGTCAAGGCGATGGCGCCCGACGAGTTATGGGGGATGGGATTCCGGATGGTGCTCGCCAACGCGTACCATCTACTGGTGCGCCCGGGGCCGGAGTTGGTCAACGCGATGGGCGGAGTTGCGCGTTTCATGGGCTTTCCGGGAGCGATCTTGACCGACTCGGGCGGATTTCAGGCAATGAGCCTTGCGAAGATTAACTCGATCGACGAGGGTGGAATCCGGTTCAGGTCGCATCTCGACGGCGCCGCAGTAAATTTGACTCCGGAAAGCGCCGTTGCGCTCCAAGAAGCGCTCGGCGCGGATATAATGATGTCGCTTGACGAATGCACGCCGTTTCCGGCGACTCATGAGCGGGCGATGGCGTCGCTCGAACTGACGGCGCGATGGGCGGAGCGCGGATTGCGGGCGCGGCGCAGCGCGATGCAGGCGCTGTTCGGAATCGTGCAGGGAGGGATGTATGCCGACCTGCGCAAGATGAGCGCCGCGCAAATCAGCGCGCTTGAATTTGACGGGTACGCTGCGGGCGGACTTTCGGTGGGTGAACCGAAGGAGATCATGTATGAGATGGCGGCGCTGAGTGCCTCGATGCTGCCGCAAGCGCGGCCACGCTATCTGATGGGGGTGGGAACGCCGGCGGATTTAATCGCGGCGATTGGGATGGGTTACGACATGTTCGATTGCGTGCTGCCGACACGCAACGCGCGCAATGGGAGCGCATTTACGAGCGCGGGGACGCTGTCGATCAAGCGGGCGGCGTACGCGCGCGACGAGCGACCGCTGGATACGGATTGCGGATGCCGTCCGTGCCGGACGCTGTCGCGCGCCTACTTGCGTCATTTGTTCATGTCGGGCGAAATACTCGCGGCGCGCGCGCTGACGGAACATAATCTATTTTTCTACGCGCGCTTGATGGATCGAGCCCAAGCTGCTATCGCATCTCAATCCTTTGGTGCCTATGCAAAATCGATCCGCGACGGCATCGCCGCGGGTGACGCCACGGCCATGGCCGAGGAATGAGGGCTGATGTTCTTCGAGGGAATCGCATACGCGCAGAGCGCGGCGGCGGGCGGAGGGAATCCGAGCCAGCAGGTATTTTTGACCACGGTGGTGCCGCTGGCGCTGCTGTTCGGTATTTTCTATTTTCTGTTGATCCGGCCGCAGACGCAAAAGGCCAAGGAACATGACAAGATGCTGCGCGATCTCAAGCGCAACGACGAAGTCGTGACCACGGGCGGGCTTATCGGCAGGATTCACGAACTGGGCGACCGCGTTGTGACGCTCGAAATCGCGTCCAACGTGCGGGTACGGGTCGAACGCTCGCAGATCGCGGCGTTATCGACCTTCGGTAAGACAGCTACGAAAAAGGAATAAGCGAAGTCCGCGCGTATCGCGCCGCGGCTGCGCCGCAAGGTGACAACGGAATTCAGTGGAAGCGCAATCATTCGCACCGATCCTTATCCTGCTCGCAATTTGCGTCGCGTTCCTCTACCTGCACTTCTCCGGCGGCAGCGGTCTGACGCGCCTGTATCTCGCCGGCGTGCTGGTCGTTGTTGCGGTGATAATCCTGCTGCCCAGCTTCAGCATCAAACTACCCGATTGGTGGGAGGGATTGCTTGGCGGCACCAAGATCCAGCTCGGACTGGATCTCCAGGGCGGAACCCACCTGCTGATGGAGGTGAAGCTCGATGACGCGGTCAAGACCCAGCTCAGACGACGCGCCGAGGATATCAAACGCGAGCTCAAAGAGAACAAGCTCGACTTCACAAATATCTCGCTGGATGCGAGCGGCGACTTAATCGTAAAACTCAAGTCCGACGACGAGCGCACGCCGTTTCTTGACCTGATGTCGAAGTCGTTTCCCGATTTGGCGGTTTCGAGCGCGAGCGGCATCGCTGGAGCGTCCTACAGCCTGACCTTCCGTCCTCGCGACCTGCAGCAGATCAAGTCGAACGCGATGGATCAGGCGCTCGAAACGATTCGCAACCGGATCGACCAACTCGGGGTGCGCGAGACGACCGTCCAGAAGGAAGGCGACAGCGATATTCTGGTCCAGCTTCCCGGTATTCAGGATCCGGAACGCGCCAAGGAGCTGATCGGCAAGACCGCCGTGCTCGAGTTCAAGCTCGTCGATAGTACGCACAGTGTGCAGGACGCGATTCAAAACGGACCGCCGCCCGGTGACGAGGTTCTCTATGGCCCCGTCGATCGCGGCGGGCGCACGCCTTACCTGGTCGAAAAGCCGGTGCTGGTCACCGGCGACGTCGTGACTGACGCGACGGTGCGTCCGGGCGGCAGGCTCGAGGGTCCGTATGTCGCGGTCGATCTCGACGCGCGCGGCGCGCAGATTTTCGACACAATCACGGCTGAAAACGTCGGACGCCAGCTCGCGATCGTGCTCGACGGCACGGTCTATTCCGCGCCGGTAATCAAGGAGAGAATTCCCGGCGGCCATGTGCAGATTACGGGCCGCTTCTCGATCTCGGAAGCGCATGATCTCGCGATCGTGCTGCGATCGGGAGCGTTGCCGGCGCCGGTCGAGATCGAAGAAGAGCGCACGGTCGGCCCGTCACTCGGACGCGACTCGATTCGCCAGGGCGAATTGAGCTTCGTTATCGGCGCGGCCGCGGTGCTGATCTTCATGGCGGTCTATTACAGCGGCGCCGGAATCCTCGCCGACTTTGGGTTGTCGCTTAATATTCTGCTGCTGATCTGCGTGATGGCCGCAATGCAGGCGACGCTGACGCTGCCCGGAATCGCGGGAATTGTGCTGACGCTCGGGATGTCCGTCGACGCGAACGTGCTGGTCAACGAACGGATGCGCGAAGAGCTGCGCGCCGGAAAAACTCCGCGCGAGGCGGTCAAGCTTGGTTATCAGCGCGCGTGGTCCGCGATCCGGGATTCGAACATCTCAACCTTCGTCGCCGGGTTGATTTTGTTCCAGTTCGGCACCGGACCGGTCAAAGGATTCGCCGTGACGCTGTGCGTCGGAGTATTGACGGGACTATTTTCGTGTATCGTCGTGACACGAGCATGGTACGACTATTTGATAGCAATGCGCAGGTTAAATGCAATTAGCGTGTGATATCGTCACAATGCGAGGCCGATCGAGAGTGGAGTAAGCCGGCTCTCGCGATAGAAACCTCGCCGGAGTAACCTTGACTTTAGAGACTCGGGCGGGTTACAAAGTTCCGTCCCAATTTCATGCCGTAATGGCGTCTTGTTGGACTGCGATGGCCGATAAAGACGATATACTACTCAATTCCCGAGAGGTCGCGTTTTTGCTCGACCTCAGTCCGGACACCGTAAATGAATTCGCCCGCCGCAATATTATCCCGGCGTTCAAGAAAGGGCGGCAATGGCGCTTTCGCCGCCGCGATATCGCATCCGTGAAGCGCCAGCTTCGGGGAGTCAACGCGGCCGCGTAGGCGCGGCCGTTTCAAATCAGCGCAAACGGGAGCAGGATCGACGCGCGCGCGGGATTTGGAATCGGTCGCGCGCGCGACGGTCAGGCAAGAGGTCTATTGCCAATGTCAGAGCCGCACGAAAGCCGCGTCTATTCCGATCTCGCGCATTTCTACGATGCGGTTTTCGGCCGCGCGTTTGTTGATCACGAGCACGAGGTCGTCGAGTCGCTCAATTTGCGCCCCGGCCAGCGCGTGCTCGAGGTGGGAGTCGGCACCGGGATGGCGCTCGATGCGTTTCCGCCGTACGTGGAGTTGATCGGGATCGATCCGTCGGAGGCGATGCTTGTGCACGCGCGCGAGAAGATTCGCGAGAACCGATGGCGTCATGTCGAGGTGAAGCAGGGCGACGCGCTCAATCTCGAGTTTCCCGACAACAGCTTCGACGACGTGGTCTCGTTTCACGTGATCACGGTCGTGCCGGATCCGATTCGGATGATGAACGAGATGATCCGCGTGTGCAAGCCAGGCGGGCGAATCGTCGTCGTAAATCATTTCGCCAGCCCGAATCCGATCCTTTACTTTCTGAATACCTTGATAAACCCTCTGACCAAGCTCCTAGGATGGACCACGCGGCTGCGGGCGCGCGATATCCTGCACAGCCCGAACATCACCGTCGAGCGCCTGGCGCCGGTGACCCGCTTCTCGGTTCACGATCTGATAATCGCGCGCAAGATCGCGACGTAAGATCGCGAATTGAGAGCACGCCTGGCGACCGCGCCTTGCATGGCGAGGTTGAGGCGTGCCCAGACCTGTCTCACGCGGCGCGGGTTTTGGAGGTGACCGGAGGGGTCGTCTCGCTCATCGTGCGCAGCACTTGTTCGTCACTCAATGTCCAGACCCTCGCGTCCGGCGGAAAGTCCATCAATGGCTTTGACGGATCGGGCGCGGGCTGCGCGATCTTTCCGCCTTGTGATTCGAAGGCGGCGGGATGCTTGTAGCGTTCGAGTTCGGCCGCATTGATGCCGGCCAGCGCCACCACTTCGGGATCTATCCACGCTTCGGCATCAATTCCTTTCCCCTCCGAAGTAGAGAACTCGAGCATGATTCCTTCGGGCGCGGCGAGATAAATCGATTTGCAAAATCCATGATCGATCGGACCCATGATCCACACGCCGCGGGAGCGCACGCGATCGCGGATCGCGAGTAGATCAGCGTAACTGTCAACGTTCAGCGCGACGTGCTGCATGACTCCCGGCGCGACGTGGCCGGTGGTGTGGCCCGCGTGCGAGACACCTTTTACGGGCTCAATGCGCGCGACCTCGGGATGCTGCACGAACGCAATCGATGAGCTGTTGCTCATCCGCAGAAAGCCGTGAAACGTGTTGTCCACGCCGTGCATCCAGTAAAGCGCCACCAACTCCATGCCGACCACGTCGGTGAAAAACTCGATCTGGCGTTTGATATCCTTGGTGCAGATCGCGAGATGATGAACTCCGTTGGGCAGCCCCATCGCAGATACCTCCGCAATGCTTCGAGTCGTAGCACCGAAGGCGCTTAATTTCCAACCCGCAGACACGGCCTTGTGCGATGCGTACAGATAAAGTTCGAGCGTGGGCTTTGACACCTTGGCACTTGGTGCGATACGTGTGGCCTGCTGAATTATGCGGTCTAGGTAACTTATATGACTGACGAGTCGGAACGCGAATCCGGGCGAGAAAAATCCCCGGCGGCAGCCGAGCGCTCCCAAGCCGCCGATGATCGCGCAGTCGAAGACTTGGCACGCGTGCTTTCCGAGCGCCTGCGTTCGATGCCGAACCGGCAGGAGATGACCGACTATGCCGTTTCATTGCTTAAGGAGAGCAACGAAGAAGCGGATCAGGCTGATCTCGCGCGGAATTCGCAAATCAAGGCGGCGCGCGGCGATCCGTTCAATCCGATCGCGTTCGCGATCCCGCTGCTCGTCGTTGGGTTGGTTCTGATGGCAACCGGATTGCTGACCGGGATGGGCATCCTAGTGGTTGCGATAGCGATCCTGATGTTCGGGTACGGGCTGATAGTTCCACTGTTTTCAAGAAGCAGAAAATCTGGGTCCTCGTCCAGAAAGTGAGGTTAGAATCTATTGTGCAACAAATCAGGGCATCTTCTTGCAGAGACACACCGCAATTCGGTAGCTTGAGCATACGTGGGTAAAAGGCATTGAAACTGGGCAGTTGGATGTGCCGCAAGGTTGGTCATGGCATCGCGTCGATGGAGGCTGGGCGTAGCGCCCGGGTAGTGGCATAGATGGCGAATTTGGACTGGAAAGAGGTCAAGCGCCAGATCACCGAATCCCAAGCGTGGCAATCGATCTTCCGGCACGGTTACGAAGACACGCCGCGCAACCGCATTTTGATGGTGTCGGGCAACGTGTGGCTGCATCTGCATCCCTCGAAGGTGCAAAAGCATACCGTGCGCCTGCGCTTCACCTGGTGCATGGGCGGGATCACTTTCCTGCTGTTTTTGGTCACTGTCGTCACCGGCGTTTACCTGATGTTCTATTACCGTCCGACCGCTGAATACGCGTACGCCGATATGAAGTATCTGGAATTCGACATGCCGTTCGGGATGCTGATGCGGAACATGCATCGATGGGCCGCGCATGGGATGGTGATAGCGGTGTGGCTGCACATGTTTCGTGTTTTTATGACAGGATCGTACAAGCCGCCGCGCGAGTTCAACTGGGTGGTCGGCGTGATCCTGCTGGTGCTTACGTTGCTGCTCTCGTTCACCGGCTATCTGCTGCCATGGGACCAGCTTTCAATTTGGGCGGTGACGGTTGGTTCGAATATGGCGCGCGCGACTCCACTGCTTGGGCATGGCGGTCCGTTCCACGAGGTGCTGGGAGTAAATCCGATTTACGACGCGCGCGCATTTATCTTCGGCGGCGCCGAGATCGGACCGCATACGCTGCTGCGGTTCTATATCCTGCACTGCATATTCTTCCCGTTGATCGCAAGCATATTCATGGCGGTGCACTTCTGGCGGATCCGGCGGGATGGAATGTCCGGGCCGCTCTAGGACGATTGCGGGGATGGTGAGATGGGCGAGGTGATTTCGTATATCGCGCACCTGGGAATAGTGCGTGTGCTATCTGTGCCGGCTGGGATGGTTCTGGCCTTATGGCTGATTTGGCGCGCTGCCGCACCGCCGCCGCTCGACGAAGACGGTGGGACGCATCAGCAGTGAACCAACGCGCATCAACCGGGAGAGAGGGAGCGCGAGCGACTGACGATAACTCTCGGTAAGGGTTTCAGCATGGCGACTAACGATGGGAAAAGTTCCGGAACCGCGCCAATGATGATGGCTGGCGCCGGCGGGGCCGCGCGTTCTTCGGGCGCAGGCGCAAGCCCGGCTCCGGCCGGAAAGCGCATCGAAGTCCCGATCAAAAAGGCGGGCGGCGGCGTCGAGGACAAGCTGCACACTTGGCCGTTTCTGGTCCGTAATGAATTTCTGATGGCGCTGTTCGTGATCGTCGTCCTGACCATCTGGTCGCTCACGATCAACGCGCCGCTCGAGGAGCCGTCGAATCCGACGCGGACCCCAAATCCGTCCAAGGCGCCGTGGTACTTTCTGGGCCTGCAGGAGATGCTGGTCTTCTTCGACCCGTGGTACGCGGGAGTGGTGCTGCCGAGCTTCATTATAGTGGGTCTGATGCTCATTCCCTATTTGGACATCAATCCGAAAGGGAATGGCTATTACACTTTTCGCGAGCGGATGTTCGAGATCCTCACGTTCTTTCTTGGATTTCACGTGCTCTGGGTCTCATTTATCATTATTGGAACCTTCTTCCGGGGGCCCGGATGGAACTGGTTCTGGCCGGGCCAGGTGTGGGATCCGCACATGGTGGAAGCGCTCACCAATGTCGACTTGCCATACCTGTTCGGATTTCGCGACTACACGGCGTCGGCTCTGTTCGGGCTTTCGCTCATAGTTGGTTACTTCGTGGTTGGATACATCGTCTTTTATTTATGGGTGCGGGCGCGGCCGGCGAACGACCCATGGTCGGCGTTCCCGGGGGGAGGGCGCGAGTTATTGGAGAAATGGGGACCGGTGCGCTTCGGGATTACGGGCTTTCTGTTGCTCGCGATGATGGGGGTGTTTATCAAAATGATGCTGCGGCATGCGCTCAATATCAAATATATTCTGGTTACTCCGTGGATAAACATCTGACCTTGCAAGCCGCGAATCGCGATTTAGGGGGCGGCTGATTTGCGTGTATGTGTTCGGCAAGGTTCTCGAGGCGCTGGGATGCGCCGATGTGGGATTCGCCCTGTTCGTCGGGCTTACGCAACCCCATGGAATGGGTAATGAGTATAAACTGGCGGGAGTCGGAATTCTAGTGTTTCTGGTTGGTTATGTGGTCGAGAGCTTCTCGGAGGGCGGCTCCTGAACGCAATTAACCGGTCGGAGCGTTGGAGCGGACAACAAATCCGAGAACGAGTAGGTACGATAGATGGCTGGCAGACCAGGGCTTGATCCCGGCGAGGAAAGCAAATCGTACAGCGCGCTGTTTGTGCTGATCGTTGCGCTGCTGCTTGTGGTATCGGTGTGGTCGATCTGGGACGACAACATCTCGCGCCGTCCATGGAAGGAATATCAGGTCGAGTTCGACAAGCTCGCCTATAACAAGTACATGAGCGACGCCGCCGCGGAGCAGAAGACTCTCGACGCGAATCCTGATTATGTAAAGCTGGTCAAGCAGCTCGATATCGCGCGGCGTCAGTTAAGCTCAGGCGAGACCGCCGCCAAGCTCGCGGCCCTGAAATCTCAAGCGGTTGCCCTCAAGGTCGCATCCGACGAAAAGGAGCAGGCCGTGCGCTTCACCAAGTCGTACCTGACCGAAGCATGGTACGACTACAACCACGCAATCCAGACTAAGGCGGACCCGTCCGGCTACAAAAATGAAATAGATCAGCTTAACCGCGAGCTTGCCGGCGAGAACAAGGAATCCGACGCGGCCAAGGCGGCGCTGCAGAGGGTCAAGGACGAGATCGACGCTCTGAACTCGCAAGTGGATACTGTCACCGATAAGCTCAAGACCATGACCAAGAAGCGCGACGACCTGATCGACAAGGCCGACGGCTTCATGATTCCAATCAAGTTCGCGGGCCGGGTGATTCTGCGCTATCCAAAGATTCCCAAGATCCAGCAGACCGCGATCGACGACTTTGATCGCAACGCTTTCGACGAGGCGATCGCGCGGGTCGATCGGTGCCAGTCCTGCCATATGGGTATCGACAAGCGCGGTTTCGAAAACGCCCCGCAGCCGTTTCGTACCCATTCCAATTACGACGCGATCATCGGAAAGCATCCGCCGGACAAGCTCGGATGCACTCCGTGCCACGAAGGACAGGGCCCCGCGGTTAATTCAATTGCGATGGCCCACGGCGACGTCGAACACTGGGAGCATCCAATGCTCACCGGCGATCAGATGCAGTCGCGATGCATCAAGTGTCATATCGACGTCGGGTCGCTGCGCAACAAGGCGGGCGACCAAATCGCGGTCAACTGGGTGCGCGGTGAACGGTTGTTTCAGCAGATGGGATGTACCGGATGCCATCTGGCTGCGGGTTACGAAGACCTGCCGAAGATCGGACCCTATTTGAAGCTCGCTTCCGCCAAACTGGACCCGTCTTGGACGGTGCGATGGATAACCAATCCGCATCTGTTCCATCCGCATACGCGGATGCCTAACTTTATGTTCACGCGCGCGCAAGCGACCTCGATCGCGGCGTATATCCTGTCGAGTTCGGCAAAGAACTCCGGCCTCTGGCTTAAAGCGCATCCGCAACCGCCCACGCTGGAGACGGATATTGCCAACCCCGCGTTTATAGAGGAGGGCAAGGGTCTTTTCGAGTCGGTCGGGTGTAAGGCATGTCATTCGATCGAACCGAATCAGATCGGAACACCTGTCGGCGACAATTCGCACTTCGTACCGACCGCGATGCGGACCACCAAGGACTTCGCACCCAACTTGGCGGGAATCGGCGAAAAGACAAACGCGCGATGGGTTTATACGTGGCTCAAAAATCCGCGCGATTTCTCGCCGCACACGGCGATGCCGTCGCTGCGGCTCTCCGACCACGAGGCCGAGGCGCTCACCGCGTTCTTGATGACGCATGGCAAGAAGAAGGAAGATCCGGGAGTCGAGGCCGCTCTCAACGATCCCGCCAACGTCAAGGCCGGCGAATCGCTGGTACGCAAGTACGGATGCTTCGGATGTCACGAAGTGGAGGGAATGGACAAGGAATCGCGAATCGGCGTCGAGCTGACCGCGTTCGGTTCAAAGCATATCGACGAGATGTTCTTCGGCGATCGGACCGACATCCCACCGACCTGGAACGCATGGTCCTTCAACAAGCTGCAGAATCCGCGCATCTACGCGACCAAAGACGTCGAACAGTTGATGCCGAATTTCGACTTTCAGAAAACCGATATTGACAACCTGCTCGTCTTTCTCGCCAGCCGCACTGACGCGAAGGTTCCCGAGCGTTATCGCGCGCACGGAACCGATCGGCAGGAGCAGATCGTCGATGGTCGCCAACTCGTCAATTTCTATAACTGCGTCGGATGTCACATAATAGAGAATCGTGGCGGCTATATCCGGAGATTCTACTCGGAAGACGAAATCAACTTTGCGCCGCCAATACTCAATGGCGAGGGAATGAAGGTCCAGCCTAACTGGCTATTTACTTTTCTGCAGGGGCCGACGCCGATCCGCCCGTGGCTCAAGATCCGGATGCCGACTTTTCATTTCACCAATCATGAAGATGACACTGTGGTGAACTACTTCACCGCGCTATCTGATGTGCAGGTACCGTACGAGTTCCTCAACGTGAACCTGATCGCTCCCGATACGCTGCAGGCCGGCGCCAAGCTGATGACCAAGGACTATTTCAACTGCTTCAGTTGTCATCAGCAGGGTGACAAGAAGCCCGAGGGTCCGCCCTCGGGATGGGCTCCTGACCTTGCGATGGCTCACGAGCGGCTGAATCCCCAATGGATACTCCTGTGGCTCAAGAACCCGCAGGCGGTTCAACCTGGCACCAAGATGCCGTCATTCTACCCGGGCGGACCGGATGATATTCTTGGTGGCAACGAACCAGCGCAAATCAAGGCGATTCGCGACTACATATTCTGGTTCGGGATACATCCGGACCGGAGCTTGGCCGCGCAGGTGGCAAATGTTGCGCCTGCGAAACCAGTAAAAAAAAATAGAAAGAGAGGCTCCTGAAGATCAGAAACCGGCCCGGAATAGGCAGGAGGGAATTAGATGAACAGGCTTTCGATTTTCGTTGCGGCATGCGCCGCTGTCGCCGCCGTCGGCATCAGCACTTACCCGGCAGCCGCCGCTGACGGCGCGATTTCCGGCACCGTCAAATATGATGGCACCGCGCCCGCTCCCAAGAAGGTTGATATCACAAAGGACAAGGAGGTTTGCGGACTCAAGCCGCATTTCGACGAGTCTCTGATTGTCGGCCATGATGGCGGGATCGCCAACGCCGTCGTAATCCTGAAGGGAGCAAAGGGAGAACTCAAACCTCAAAACGTGGAATTCAATCAGAAAGGATGCGACTACCAGCCGCACGTGCTCGTGTTCCCGGCGGGATCAACGGTGGATATCATCAACTCCGACGGTATTCTGCACAATATACACACCTACTCGAAGATTAATCCTCCTTTCAACATGGCGCAGCCGAAATTCAAGAAGAAGATTGAGGAGAAGGTCGAAAAGCCTGAGGTGATTCGGGTGACCTGCGACGCTCACGGCTGGATGAAGGGATGGTGGATCGCGACCGACACGCCCTATTACGCGGTGACCGACGCCAACGGCAACTATACGATCAAGGATATACCGCCGGGAGATTACACGGTCCAGGTCTGGCAAGAGAAGCTCGGCACGCAGGATCAAAAGGTCGATGTGAAAGGTGGCGCGACGGCGACCGCCAATTTTTCGCTCAAGCCGAAGGGGTGATCCCCGCGGTGGTGTGCTTGAGCGCGTGCGCGTCGGGATTTCGACACGATCGGTCCCACTCGGTTTTTGGGAACCTTTGCGCACCGGCGAATCGCCGATTAGACTTTGCCGGTACGAACGCCAATGAGCACAATCAAACGACTGGACCGTGTCGATGTTGCGACCGCCGACCTCGAGGATGCAGCGTCGATTTATCAGAAGAACTTCGGATTCACTGTCTCGCGCGGCGCCGACGCGGAGGTGGCGACCGTGAAGGTCGGAGGCGCGGGCATTCGCCTCGCTTCCGGCGCGTCGGTAGCCGCGCAGCTTGCCGCAAACGGCGAAGGGATGTATGCGCTGTGGCTTGAGGCCGATGATATCGACGCGGTAGCCGCCACGTTCGCCGAGGCGGGTATCGTTTCGGGGCCAATTCGGATCGAGCAAGGCCGCAGGGTGCTGTCAATCGATCCGAAACTCGCCAACCAGGTGCCTCTGCACATCTTCGATCGAAAGACCTGACCACGTACATACGCTCAACCGTCCATCGGGAGCAGGATGGATCGCGCGTTTATGCGACGACGGCGCCGTAGCCGGTCCAGTAGATCAGGAAATAACTGACGGCGATTGCGGCCAATGCCGCGAAGGCCACCATATCAGACGGGCGAAACGGATAGTCAAGGTAAGTCGTTGGACGTTCGAGGCGGCCGAAGCCGCGCGCCTCTAGCGCCATCGCCATGTTGTTCGCTTTGCGCAGCGCACCCATGAAGACCGGGACCGCGACGGTCGCGTAGCGGCGCAACCGCTCAAAAATTCCACCTTCGGCGAAATCATAGCCGCGCAGCCGCTGCGCATCGACGATCGTCAATGCGGAATCGACGAACAATGGCGCCAACCTGAACGATAGCGACACCGCGAATCCCACCCGGTACGGCACCCGCAGCTTGGCGAGGCCGATCGTAAATTCCTCGACCTTGGTCGTCGAAATGAAGAGCACCGACGCCGCGAGCAGCTCCGCGAGCTTGATCCCCTTGCCGAGCCCAAAAAGGATCGATGCCTTGCGGATATCGACCTTTGGCATGTGCACCATCGTGGGCCCCGGCCGATAGGTCGCCATCCACATCAACGTGGTCGAAGTGACCAAGATGATGAACAGCCATCGTAACGCGTAGAAATTACCCGAAGATCCGGTGATGGCGGCGGCGAACAGCAGCAGAAACCCGAGCGGCAAAAGCGCGAGAGGATTATCCACCCAGTACACCGACCAGAACATCACGACTAGCCCGATAACCTTGACCGTCGGGTGCATCCGATGGATGAAAGTGTCGCGCTCGATATACCGGTATAGCGGCATCAGGCACGCTCCTTCACCCAGTCGGCGAATTCGCGTGGCGACAGAGCGAGCGCTCCGAAGCGCCGCGCAAGGCGCGTGACCTCGGGCGGGCGAAACGCCGCGGTCTCGAGCAGATCGTCGCGCGTGAAGAACTCGCGCACGCCGCCATCGAAAAGCTTGCGCCCCTTGCGAATCAGCACGACGCGTCGCGCATACTCCGCGACCAGCCACGGTGTATGCGTGATTATCACGATTGCGGTTCCCGAGCGATTGAGCTCCGTCACCATCGACATCATCCTGCGCTGCTCGCGATAGTCGAGGCCGGTGGTTGGTTCGTCGAGAATGAGCAGGCGCGGCTTGAGCGCAAGCACACTGGCGACCGCAAGCCGCTGTCGCTCGCCCTTGCTGAGCAGAAAGGGGTCGCTGGCGCGCTGCCCGAGGAGGTCGACCGCCTCCAGAACTTCGAGACAGCGGCGCTCGACTTCGGCGGATTCGAGTTTGAAGTTGCGCGGACCAAAGGCGACCTCGTCCCACACGGTCGCGGCGAAAATCTGATGGTCCGGGTTCTGGAAAACGTATGCGGCTTCGCGCGCGGTTTCCGCGGCGCCAAGCATCTTTCGGTCGCGTCCTTCGAGCAGCACGCGGCCCGCAACCGGCTGCAAGAGTCCGACGATATGCTTGGCAAGGGTGGTCTTGCCCGAGCCGTTCTGTCCCACGATCGCAAGAAAGTCGCCCGGCTCGATCGACAGGTTAATCGAATCGAGCACGCGCGGACCCGCCGGATAGTTGAAGCTCAGGTCCTCGACTGCGGCGAGCGCCGCCGCGCCCGCGCGGTTGGATGCGATTTCGTTGGGAGCGGCGGCGCTCGCGGTCTCGAAACCGCCGCGCGACTCCAGCCGCGGAAAGGCGCGGACGATCGCGGTGTACGCGGCGTCGATACTTTCCGCATGGCCGCCGATCCCGATCATTGCGAGCGCTCGGTTGAGGCTCGGCGGATGCACGCCCGACGCTTCGAGCAGGTCGAGGTCGCCCATCACGGCGGCGGGTGGGCAGTCGGCGATCACCGCACCCTCGCGCATCAGAATTACGCGATCGGCGCGGCGAAGTTCTTCGGTCTCGTGCTCGATCACTATCAGGCTGAGACCGCGCTCGCGCAGGCTCCGGATCAATGCAAAGACTTCGGCTTTGCCCTCAGGATCGAGATCCGTCGTCGGCTCATCCAGGACAATCACGCCGGGGCTCAGCGCCAACACCGACGCGATCGCAAGCCGCTGCTTCTCGCCGCCGGACAACGAGGTCGGATCGCGATGCTCGAAACCCTTCAGCCCAACCGCGGCGAGCGCGGGTCCGAGCCGGGAATTCATTGCGGCACGCTCCATCCCGATCTGTTCCATCGCAAAGGCGACTTCGTGCGCGACGTTGGTCGAAAAGAGTTGCGCCTCGAAATCCTGGAAGACCATTCCAACTTCGGCGGCGACCTCGCAGACACGCAGGTTATCGAGCTTGCGTCCAGCGATTTTAACCGTGCCGCTGAAGGCGCCGCCCTCGAACTCGGGGATGATCCGGTTAAGGCACTTCGCCAAGGTGGATTTACCGGCGCCCGACGCACCCATCACGCCAATCATTTGGCCGCGCGGATGCTTCAGCCCGACGCCTAG
>JAJZAG010000327.1 GCA_021799555.1 Deltaproteobacteria bacterium
CGCGATCGTCGCGCCAATACTGCTGGCGGTTTTTCTGTGTGCCGCCGCCTTACCCTGCGCGCTTGCCCAGGGCAACTTGAGCGCGAATCCCTATGCGCCCGACTCGACCAGCAATCCGTACGGCGCCGGAAGCCCCTACGCTCCAAACAGCATCAACAATCCCTTCGGACCGTACGGCAGTCCCTACAGCCCTAACAGTGCGAATAACCCTTATGCGACTGACGCGCCCAAGCTTTACGATAACCAGGGCCACTATCACGGCCGCCTAAGCACGAATCCTTACGCGCCCGACTCGACCAGCAACCCGTTCGGCCGCTACGGCAGTCCGTACTCGCCCGACAGCATCAAGGATCCCTTTGGGGCCGGAAGTCCCTATCGTTTCGACAGCCCTACCAACCCGTTCGGGCAGGGGATGCGCATTCAGGGGGAGAACGGCAGCGAGCGCGGGCCGTGATGCGTTCGGCGCCCACCTGTGTCACGGTTGGGTATGGTTAGAAAATCGCGAACTTACGGATCCATCGCACGATTAAGCGGCGCAAGCATAGTTTGCGTGATCGCTGCGGCGCTCGCGGCCGGGATCGCGCCGGCGCCTTTTGCGCGCGCGGCGGATCGCGCCAGTTCCGGCGCGGAGCTTCAGGTCGCGACGTTTGCGGGCGGATGTTTCTGGTGCATGCAGCCGGCTTTCGACAAAGTGCCCGGCGTCGTCAAGACGGTGGTCGGCTACACGGGTGGACACACCGCGCATCCCACCTATGAGGAAGTCAGTTCCGGCACGACCGGGCACGCCGAGTCGATCGAGATTACCTACGATCCGAAGAAGGTGAGCTATCGGCGTCTGCTCGATATCTTCTGGCACAACGTCGATCCAACGACTGCCGGCCGCGAGTTCTGCGACGTGGGCGATCAGTATCGCAGCGAGATTTTCTATCACGACGCGGAACAGAAGCGGCTTGCGGAAGCGTCGCTCGACGAGATCGAGAAGACCAAACCGTTTAAGGATCCGATCGTAACGCGGATCGTCCCAGCGACAAGGTTCTGGCCCGCCGAGGATTATCATCAGGATTACTACCTGAAAAATCCGGTCCGCTATCACTTCTATCGCTACAACTGTGGCCGCGACGAGCGCTTGCGAGAACTGTGGGGAGCAGCCAGCGGAGGCCACTGAACCCGCGCTGTCGGTCGGGAACGCGGTCAGGGTGCGTTTGGCGGGCTGATCGAGGTGCTGCCGCCGGCTTTGATGAAACTGCCCGGTTGAAATTGGGTTCTTGTTGAGCTGACTGCAGTCTTCGTACTCTGCCCCATCGAACGGATGTCGAGTACGACAGTCAGTGCGATCGCGGCAAGGAGCAGGGCGTATTCGACCATCGTTTGGCCGCGTCCGGCGCCGGCAAGGCATCGGGGACGTTTGAGTTGATGATCCAACGGAATATTACCTCGCGGAGATGGAATTATTTGTGCCGTGCGCGCCGAATTGCGCTCAGCATGAAGATCAGATCCGCCTTGGAATGAACCGAACCGAGCATTGTGATTCGCTCGAGCGCTTCGAGTTCCTCGGATTTGATATTGTGTGCCTCGATGAGGGCGTGATCGCCGGCGAAGTCTTGCCAGATATCGCGTTTGCTCGGGTTCGAAGCCTGCCGTGCGCCCAGCTTCGCGCGGACTTTACCCTCTATTGAGGATGGGGGCATCGCGAACTGCTCCGAGTGAAAACGGATTGAGGCAAAAGCCTACCTTGACGGTAGTGTGAGGCATGGATCATGCCATCGGCGGAGAGACAAGCGAATCTTGTGAATTTTTGACATGTTTTGGTCTGTTAATGAATGATTAGAGCAGAAATTTACGATTTTCTTGTTGCATCGAAGCAAATTTTGTAAGCACTGATGCAACAGATTCTCAACGGTGCTACTGGCGCAAAAATAAGGGCGGTCATTCGTGACCGCCCTTGGACGCATGGCTGCTGAATTTCGGTACGGCTATTCGGGATCGGCAAGCTTGAGAAGCTGTTTGCCGAAGTTTGCACCCGTGAAAAGCCGGATGATGGTTTTCGGTGCGCTTTCGAGTCCGTGCTGAAGATCGATTTGGTTTTTGACTTTGCCTTCGGCGTACCATTGAGACAGTTCCGCGACCGCCTGGGGATATTTCTGGGCGAAGTGAAAGACCAGGAATCCTTCCATCCGCGCTCCTCGGAAGATCAGGTTGAAGTAGTTTTTCGGCGGATGTCCGGCCACACCGGCGGTCTCGTTGTATTGCGAGATGGCGCCGCATAGGATGACGCGAGCGCCATTGGCGATACGCGCCAGAGCGAGATCGAGAATTTCGCCTCCGACATTATCGAAGTAAATGTCGATGCCCTTTGGGCAATGCTTGGTGAGCGCGGCGCCGACGTTTTCATTTTTGTAGTCGATCGCGGCGTCGAAGCCCGCCTCCTTGACCAACCATTCGCACTTGGCGGGACCGCCGGCGATTCCGACTACGCGGCATCCTTTGAGCTTCGCGATCATTCCGGCGACCGAGCCGGTTGCACCGGCCGCTCCCGACACGACGAATGTGTCGCCGGATTTCGGCTGGCCGACGGCGAGCGTACCGAAGTATGCGGTAAGTCCGGTGGTGCCGAGGAGTGAAAGGGCGAGGATCGGATCGGTACCCGGTGCGAGCTTCTGCATCCCGAAGATCCCTTCGCCCGCGCTGACGGTATAGTCCTCCCATCCGAACAGGCCTTGAACGAGATCGCCCTTGGCCAAACCGGGGCGGCGTGACTCGACAACCTGGCCGACCGCGCCGGCGCGCATCGGCTCCCCGAGCGGAATCGCGGGCATGTAGGTGTCCATCGACATCCACCCGCGCTGAGTGGGATCGAACGAGAACGCGAGATTGCGCACCAGCACTTGCCCGTCGGCGAGCGCAGGGGTGCGCGATTCATCCCATTTGAAGTCGCTTTCCTTGATGAGGCCGTGCGGGCGCGCGGCGAGAAGCCATCTACGATTTTTGAGTTCCGCCATGACGGGTTCCTTTGAGAAAATTGTGGATTGCCGGAATCCGGCATTTATCCGATGCTCACGGATCGCGCAAGCGACAGAAGGGTTACGCTCTATGTAAGATGAGTGGCCGGATGGGCGATCCGTGGCGGGAATGCGTGGATGGCATGGATGCGAGCTGCGGAAGGAAACCCGGGTAGGAGTTGAGGAGCGACGATGGCGTTGAAGCCAAAGACGGGCAAAGAGCGTTCAGTTGTACGCAAGCGCTCGCCGGACCGCGCCGCAAGCAATGCGGCGGAGACGGCGCCGCGTCGCCGGCGTAAAAGCGGCACGGGGCGCAGGCAGGCGGCGAATTCATTTGCGGTGCGAATTGCGGGGACGCGAACTTATGTCGCCTACGCGATCCTGCTCGCGGTTGCCGCGATTGTGCTCGCGATGCTGTACGCGGCGGCGCCCGCGCACGGTCAGGAGCAGTCGGCGCCGCAAGCGGCAGCCACGCCGGGCGGCGATCCGATGGCGGTGGCCAAGGACGTGATCGATCAGGCGATTGCGGTGTTTCGCGACAAGGAGCTCTCCGACGCCGAGCGGATGAAGCGGTTGCGCGCGATCGCGGAGGCGCATATCGATTTCGCCGACATGGCGCGCTCGGCGGTGGGTTATCATTGGCGTTCGCTGACGCCGGAGCAGCAGGCCGAGTTCGTTCCACTGTTCACGAAGTTTATCGAGGACGTGGTGCTGTCGCGGATCGAGTCGTACTCGGTGCGGAAAATCCAGTCAGAGATAGCGACGACCGCGATCACGTTTACGCGCGAGGAATTTACGGGTAGCGGCGAGGCGCAGGTGTACAGCACGGTTGTCGTGCAGGACCGGCCAAATCCCCTGAAGGTCGATTACCAGATGCATCAGAAAGAGGGGCGGTGGATGATTTACGATATAAGCGTCGATGCGATCAGCGTGATCGCGAACTACCGCAATCAGTTCAATCGGGTCATCAACAACCAAGGCTACGACAAGCTGGTAAGTATCCTGCGCGAGAAGACCCGATCGTTGAATAATTCACTTAGTCAATAAGTTGATTCTGACGCGCCCGCGGCGCGGACCCGCACGGAGCGGCCCTTGCCGAACACGGCGATAGGCACGCTGGGTTTGCGTGGATCGTTG
>JAJZAG010000328.1 GCA_021799555.1 Deltaproteobacteria bacterium
AATCGCCCCACGGCGGCGACGGCTTACGTCAACGCTCCGCTCAAACAAACCAAGGACACCTCAACGCCGGACGAGCGCCAATTCGTTCCACCGCGCTACCGGGATTTGATTCAATGAATATCTTCGCCCGAGCGCGAAGCTAACAATGGAATATTTTGAACCCAAGGAGAACTGATGGGAGCGGCACCGCAAGCATCACCCGACCAGCGCGTCGCGGAATTTCGCAAGATCTTTATGCGCGCCGAACAGGAAGTCGGCCGCGTTATCGTCGGCCATCAGGACGTAGTCCGCAAACTGCTGACCGCCCTGTTCTCGGGCGGGCATATTCTGATCGAGGGCGTCCCCGGACTCGGCAAAACCCTGATGTGCAAAACCGCCGCCGACACGCTCGGGCTGAGCTTCAAGCGAATTCAGTTCACGCCCGACCTGATGCCGTCGGACATCATAGGCACCCAGGTGCTGACCGAAACCGACGGCAAGCGCGAGTTCCAGTTCAAGCCCGGCCCGATCTTCGCCCACGTCGTGCTGGGCGATGAAATCAACCGCGCCACGCCCAAGACCCAGTCAGCGGTGCTGGAAGCGATGGAAGAGCATCAGGTCACCGTGTTCGGAGTGACCTACCGGCTCGAACCGCCATATATCGTGCTGGCGACGCAAAATCCGATCGAGCTCGAAGGCACCTATCCGCTGCCGGAAGCGCAGATGGATCGGTTTCTGTTCAAGGTTGTGATGGGTCCGCCGAAACCCGACGAACTGCGGGAGATTCTCAACCGCACCACCGGCACGCAGACGCACAAGACGGAGGCAATCTTCAAGCCCGCGACGGCCGCGCACGAAATCGAAACGCTCAAGGCCCTGGTCCGCGAGGTGATGGTCGCCGAACCGCTTGAACGCTACATCATCGCCGTGATCGGCGCGTGCACGCCCGGTGGTCCGGGCACGATTCCGGAGGTCTCGCAGTATCTGCGCTTCGGGCCGAGCCCGCGCGGCGCCCAGGCGATCATCCTTTCCGCGAAGGTCAATGCGCTGCTGGGCGGACGGGTAAGCGTCAGCTACGAGGATATCGACGACGCGATCGTACCGTGCCTGCGCCATCGACTGCTGCGTAACTTTCAGGCCGAGGCGGAAAACGTCAGTACGGAATCGATACTCGAGCAGGTGCAAAAACGCCTGAAGCGGCCGCGCGCGTAACGCACATCGCCAATGTTCGATTTGCCCGATGAGTTCACGCCGCAATTTCTCGCGCGGCTAGAGGAATTGCGCGTTCGCACGCACCGCCAATACGCCGGCCTGGGCAAAGGCTCACACCTTTCGCCGCGGCGCGGATCATCGCTCGAATTCAACGACTACCGGCATTACTCGTCCGGCGACGACTTCCGCTATATCGACTGGGGACTTTACGGCCGCAGCGACAAACTCTACATCAAGCTGTTCAAGGAGGAAGAAGACCTGCTGACTTACGTCTTCCTTGACGCGAGCGCCTCGATGGCCTATCCGGCGGGCGACCGCAAGTTTGACCGCGCGGTTGCAACCGCGCTGGCGTTGGCCTACGTGGCGCTGGCTTCAGGCGATCGGGTGATGGTCCGGGTGCTGGCCGGTGCGGGGGCGAAAATCGAGCCGGTGTTTCTCTACGGACGCCATCGGATCATGGAGCTTGCGCGCAAGTTGCGCGCGATCAAGCCCGGCGGCGAATTCGATCTTGCACCGGCGCTCGCGCGCGAGATGCATTCGATCCGGCGCGCGGGAAAGGTCTTTATCGTCTCCGACCTGCTGATGCTGTTGAACTCGGTCACCCGCGGTCTGGGGCTTTTCACCGCGGCCACTATGGATGTAACCGCGGTGCAGATCCTCGGCGGACGCGAAATTCGCGGCCAGGGTCTCGACGGCGATGTCGAGGTGGTCGATTCTGAAACCGGCGAGCATCTGCGCATCGCGATCGGCGCGCGCGAACGCGAGCAATACAAGCAAACCATGGAACGTCTGACCCGGGAGATCAAGCAGTTTTGCCTGAAGCGCGGAATGCATTACGCGCTCCACACGACGGAGCAAAGCTTCCAGGATTTTTTTCTGCGCGCCGTTGCCGATCTCGGGCTGGCGCATTGAGTCGGACGCGATGGGTTTACTCGATCCCGGCGCTTTGATCTTTTTCGCGATCGTGCCCGCATTGGTGCTCGCCTACCTGGCGCGCGAGCGCCCTGCCCGCGTGGTCGTCTCGAGCATTCTCGCCTTCCGCGCGCTGCGCGGCCTGCGCAACGAACGCTACGGCGGCAAGCCGCGCTTCGATTGGATGTTCTTCGTGGAGCTTGCGCTACTCTGTCTCGCGGTGCTCGCGATGGCGGGTCCGTTCGTAATTCGCCGCAGCAATCCGATCGCGGTGGTAATTGACAATTCCGCCGCGATGCAAGCGAAGCTCGCGTCGGGCGGAACGCGTTTTGACGACGCAATCAAGAAGACCGCCGCGATGCTGTCGAATGAGGACAGTGGCGGCAAAGTGTCGGTTTTCGTCACCACCCCGGCACCCTACCGGATCGCGCCGCCGTTCGATTCCGCGGTCGAGGCGCGCGGAGCGCTCGCAGGTCTCAGACCGACCGACGCTCCCGACGATTCGTCGGCGGTGACCGCTTCGCTGACCGACATGGCGTCGGGCGGCCGGTTCAAGAAGGTAATCTTCGCGAGCTACCGCGCGATCGCCGCGCCGGCGCCCGCAACCATCCACGCGATCGTCACCGGAGATCCCGCGCCAAACCTCGCACTGAGCGCGTTTACACTGCGGCGCGAAGTTTTCGGCGCCAATACCCTGCACGCGCGAATCAATGCATCCAATTTCAGTCCCGGCGCCGCCGAGCTGACCGTCACGCTCACCGGCGACGGCCGCCAACTCGCGATCGCCCACGAAACGCTCGACGCTGGCGAAACCGGAACCCTCGAGTTTCCGTCGCTACCGCCCGCTCAGGTTTACCGCGCCGAACTAGCACCCGCCGACGTTTTCGCGCTTGATAACGTCGCTTATGCGACCAGCGGCGCGGTGCGCACGGTGTCGATCCTGTTCATAACGCCGTCGCCAGCCGATGCGGCAGGCCTCGGCGCGATTCCCGGCGCCGAGGTCAAAGTCGTTGCGCCCGATAAGTTCACGCCCGCGGATCTCGCCAAAGCGGATGTCGCGATCTTCGAGTACTCGGCTCCCAAAGAAATGCCCGCGGTAAACACCCTGATGGTGATGCCGCCGCCAGACCCGGTGTTTCGCTTCGCCGTCGCTCCCGCAACCAACATCCAGATCGCGCGATGGCACAATACCGACCGGCTGACCGATTCGGTGAATTTCCGGATGTTGAACCTTCGCAACGGCGAATTCTTCGGGCAGCATCCCTGGATGTCCGCCGTCGTCAGCGGGCAATCGGGCGGACTTATCCTGCGCGGCGAACGTCAGGGGCATCGCTACGTCGCCACCGGCTTCAACCCGTTCCCATATCTTGGACGCAAGAATCTCCCGATGTCGGTTCTCACCCTCAACTTGTTGAGCTACCTGGCCGGTCTTGGTGCGGACGCGGGAAGCTATCGCACCGGAAAGCCCTGGCTCGTGCCGGCCGGCGTCACAATGGTATCGCTCCCGTCAGGGCGCAAGATCAAGGCAACACCCGGCACGCTCTTTACCGAGGTTGCCGAGCAGGGAATCTACGAACTATCAGGAAAGGGACTCGCGCCCATCCCGCGCGCCGTCAATCTTGACGATCTTTCCGTCTCGGATCTGGAGAACGCGCCCCCGTTCAGGCTCGAGGTCGCGACGGCACCGCCGGCCAGCGCGTCGTTCCTGGAAAAGGCATCTCTCAGTCCGTGGCTGCTAATCGCGATTATCGCGCTCGGCTCTATCGAGGCATTCATCGTGTACCGGCGCAGACGCGGCGCGATGGCCGGAGCGTAAGGGATGCGTATCTTCAAGGATCTGGCCGACGTTTCGCTGGCGCGTCCCGACGCGCTTTACCTGATGGTGGCGGCTGGGATCGTCCTTGCCTGGTCGCTGATCAACGTGCGCGAATGGAAAAAAGTCTGGGCGCCGATCATGCGCGCAATCGTCCTCGCCCTGTTCATCTTTGCGCTGGCTAATCCGGAAAAGGTGATGCACTTCGAAG
>JAJZAG010000329.1 GCA_021799555.1 Deltaproteobacteria bacterium
CGAACCCCATCCCCATCCACATCGGCCTGGCGCCCGACGCCGCAGCTTCGCCTCCGGCGCGCAGTTCGAGCCGCGCGATCCATGCGACCGCCGATTGATTCGTGACCATCGTACGATATCGATCGGTCATCGACGCGACCGAGCGCAGGTAGCCTGCCGTCTGAGCGAGCAGCCCGTGCGGTCCGAAGACCAGAATTGGAGCCAGGAACAGTGCGGCGGCGCCGGCGATTGTCCATGCGAGTGCCGCGAATCGTCCGCGCAGCAGCATGTAGAGCCCGGTCAGCGCCGCATACGGCTTGATCAAAACGGCGGCGGCCAGCATCGCTCCCGAAGCCGCCGGGCGCGCCTCACGCGCGTATACGATCGACCATACGCACAGCGCGAGTACCGGCAGATTAACCTGGCCGTGCTCGAAATTGTTGTTGATCAGAATTGAGGTTAGCAGCACCGGTCCGGCGACCAACGCCGCCGGCAACGTTCGCCTGCGTCCGAACAGCATCGCGCCTGAACCAATGATCAGCGCAATCAGTCCGCACGCATTGATCAGGAAAAACGCGCCTTGCGCCGCATGGCGCGGCAGTATCGCGAATGGCGCCATGGCGATCGCGAAGATGGGCGCATACAGGAATCGGTCCTTGTCGCCGGGCGGATAGATCGCTGCCCCGGCCAGCACGCGATGTCCCGCGCGGTAGTAAACCGCGAAGTCCCCCTGCATACGCAATGTCGCCGAGACGCCGAGCGCGGCTATATAGACCGCGAGCGTCCACCATGCGGCCCTGCGCGCACGCGCGGCTTCGATCCGGATCATTTGAGATACGGCACGCGCATCACTTGAGCGGCTGCGCTTCGTCGATCAGCATGATCGGGATATCTTCGCGAATCGGATAGACGAGTCGGCATGCGTCGCAAATCAGGCCGTCTTTGCCGTCGGTCAGGCGCAACGCGCCTTTGCATTTCGGGCAAGCAAGAATTTCGAGCAGTTCCTGGCTAACGGGCATCGCGTGGAACCTCCTGTGAGGCGCTGGCGCCGGAAATCGGCAATCGCAGCGTCGCGGCGATAATATCATCGAGCGCCTGCGCGTCGGACGGCACCATCGTCACATCGACGCGCAGAGCGTACAAGGAATCCCGGGTGAACGGAAATCGATCGAGCTTCACCAGGTCTTTTTCGGTCGTTACGATTAGGTCAACTCCGCGCGCGGCGGCGGCAATCTCCTGCCAGTCGGCGACCGTGTACGAATGATGGTCCGGAAAGTCGAGCACACCGACCAAATCAGCTTCAAGCTCGCGCAGCATCGCATGAAACCCGGCCGGGTCGGCAAGCCCGCTGACAGCGAGCACGCGCCGCCCGGTCAGTGACGGCGGAGTCTCGCGCCATTTCGAGCCATCGCGGACGACCAGACTACTGGGTCGAACCGACGCGTGGAGAACCCGCCTGCGTTCGATTTGCTCAAGCTGCCGCGCCGATAGCGTAGGAGGCAATCCCGCGTCCGACGAGGTAATCACAACGGCAGCCGCGCGGCGCAGCGCGCGCAGCGGCTCGCGCATCGGACCGGCAGGCAGTACCCAACCGTTACCGAGGCCGCGTTCGCGGTTTATCAGCACAAAGTCGAGGTCACGCCGCAACCGCACGTGTTGAAAACCGTCATCAAGTACGACCGCGTCGAGCGGGCCGCGCGCAAGCAGCAGTTCGATTGCGTCGCGCCGTTTGCGTGCGACGGCGATCGGTCCCGTGAAGCGTCGCGCCATCATTGCGGGCTCGTCGCCGGCCCTTTCCGGGTCGACCAGCAGCTCGGCGTGGTCCGCGACTATCTCGGCGCGGAGCGCGCCGTGCGCACGGTTATAGCCTCGGCTGACGATAGCGACGCGCAGGCCGCGCGCTTGCATCCGCGCGGCCAGAAAAAGCGTGAACGGAGTCTTCGCGTTTCCGCCAACGGTCAGATTGCCTACGCTGATAACCGGGACGCCGACGCTGGTCGAACGCCATCGCCACCACAGATTTCGCGCGCCGGCCGCGCATCGGAATACGCCCGCCGCGCCGCGTAAAGGAATTGCGAGCAATCGCCCGCCGGCACGAGCGTCGCTTCGCCACAGGCGTTCGAGGCGCGAGCTGCGCATCGGTTTGGTCGCCATCATCGATTACGCATCGGCCGCGAGGCGGCGTAGATGCTCGACGGTTGCGCGGGCTGCGCCTGCCGCCTTTTCCGCGGCGGATTTGGCACGGGCGCCGGCGGCGGCGCGCGCGCTCTCATCTTCAAGCCAGCGCGCACAGCACGAGGCAAGTTCGGGCGCGTCGCGCACGACGGCACCACCACCCGAGTCGACTAGCGCTTTGGCCATAGCGCGCTGATTTTCGTGGAAGGGACCGAACGCAACCGGAACCCCCGCTGCCGCCGGTTCGCCGACGTTCTGTCCACCGCGTCCTGCCAGCATACTGCCGCCGACGAATGCGACGCTCGCGCGGCGGTATATCGCGCGTAACTCGCCAATGGTGTCCAGCAACAGCACCGAGGCGTCCTCGACAGGTTGAGCGCCCGCTTCGAGCGCGCTCGCGCGCAGGTATTCGACACCGGTCGCGCGCAGCGCGGCCTCGACTTCCGGCGTGCGAGTCGGATGGCGCGGCGCGATCGCGAGAGCCAGGGTGGGAAACCGCTCGCGCAGCGACTGCCATGCGGCGAGCACGATCGCTTCTTCCCCTGGCGCCGTCGATCCCGCGACGAGAAGCGGACGCTGGCGTGCAAAACGCACGAGCGCCTCGCGCAGCGGGGCTTCCTCGCCCGCGAATAACAGGTCGAATTTGGTGTTGCCGGTGACGGTGACGGCCTCCGGACGCGCGCCCAGCGAAACGTAGCGGTGCGCGTCCTCCTCGCTTTGAGCCAGAATCAGATGGGCTGATTCAAGCGCCCGCCCGAATAGCGACTTCGCGCGCCGGTAGCGGCGGAGCGAACGCTCGGAGATTCGTCCGTTGATGATCGCGACGCGAGCGCCAGCGCGGCGCGCCTCGATAAAGTAGTTTGGCCACAACTCGGTCTCGCCGATCAAAACAAGGTTCGGGCGCACGCCGCGCAGAAACCGCCGCACCGTCGCCGGACAATCGAGGGGAGCCAGCGCGCACGCCGCAGCCGTTGGGATTCGGCGCCGCGCGGCATCACGCCCGGTCGCGGTCATCGTGGTGATAAATATCCGCGCACCTTCGAGTTCGCGATGCAGCCCCGAGGCGACCGGGCGGATCGCTTCAATCTCGCCGACCGACGAGGCGTGAATCCAGATGCGCGGACCACTTCCGTTCGGTGCAATTAGCGGTGCACCCATCCGTTCGCGGCGATCCTGCTTGTCGCGCGACCCCGCCGCCGCGAGAGCGAACGGCAGGGCTGGATACCAGAGCGTGTTGTAAATTACGCGAAGCATCGGCATTTCGCGGCGGCGCCGCGCGCAATTGCGCGGCGCGTCACTCAGTTCGCCATGCCACCCTCGCCAAGCGTTCCCTGGTCCGAGGCGAACTGGAGATCGTATAGTTTGCGGTACTCGCCGTCGCGCGCAAAGAGTTCGTCGTGGGTGCCCTCCTCGATAATCCTGCCGTGTGTTACCACGACGATCCGGTCGGCGCGCCGCACGGTGGACAGGCGATGCGCAATTACCAGGGTGGTGCGGTTTTCCATCAGCAGTTCGAGCGCTTCCTGCACCGAGCGTTCGGCTTCGGAGTCGAGCGACGAGGTCGCCTCGTCGAGAATAAGGATTGGCGCGTCCTTGAGCAGCGCGCGCGCGATCGCGATTCGCTGGCGCTCGCCGCCGCTTAAGCGAACACCCATCTCGCCGACGACGGTATCGTAGCCGCTCGGCAGGCGTATGATGAAGTCATGGGCGTTGGCGAGCTTGGCCGCCGCGATTACCGGTTCGAGTTTTCGCGACTCCGAGCCGTAGGCGATATTGACGCGGATCGTGTCGTTAAACAGAAACGTGTGCTGGGTAACGAGGCCGATCTGAGACCGCAGCGAGTCAATCCGGATGCGCCGCACATCGATTCCGTCAATCTCGACGCGGCCCTCCTGAACGTCATAAAAGCGCGGGATTAGGTCCGCGATCGTTGACTTGCCGCCGCCGCTCATCCCGACT
>JAJZAG010000330.1 GCA_021799555.1 Deltaproteobacteria bacterium
GGGGCATCGATTAATAACTGATAGTTCTATAATGCTACACTAGGAGTATGTCAGGCGCGCGGCTTGACCGGGAGCAGCGGCTTGGATTCGCCGCGTTTGAGGCCGAACTTGTCGATCCGGTATTGCAGCGTGCGGTAGCTCATCCCGAGCATTTTGGCCGCCTTGGCGATTATCCAATCGCTCTTTTCCATCGCCTGGAGAATTAAATCGCGTTCGAAATTTTCAAAGTTCATTCCTTCGGGCGGGATGTCGAAGCCGTCGCTGCTCGCGGGACGCTCGCCGGGTTTCGCCATCGTCTTGCGCGCCAGCACCTCCGCTGGAAGGTCGCTCGGTAATATTGTGTCGCCTTCGCACAGCAGGGTGGCGCGTTCGATCGCGGATTCGAGCTGGCGCACGTTGCCGGGCCACGAGTAGTCGATCAACACCTCCATCGCCTCGCGGCTGATTTCCTTGGCGCGCGCCTCGGGGCGCCCAAACTTGGCGAGCGCGTGATTTGCCAGCAGGGGGATATCTCCGCGGCGGTCGCGCAAGGGCGGCAGGGTAATAGTGACGACGTTAATTCGATAATACAGGTCCTCGCGGAAGCGGCCTTCGGCGACTTCTTCGGCGAGGCTCTTGTTGGTGGCCGCGATCAGGCGGACGTCGACATGAAAAGATTCGTTTCCACCGACGCGGCGGACCTCGCGTTCCTGAAGTACGCGCAGGATTTTTGCCTGCAAGCCCTGCGGCAGGTCGGCGATCTCGTCGAGGAACAGCGTCGATTTGTCGGCGGTCTCGAACAGCCCCTGCTTGCGTTCGGTTGCGCCGGTGAATGCGCCGCGCTCGTGGCCAAAGAATTCGTTCTCGATCAAGGTGTCGGGAATCGCCGAGCAGTTGATCGCGACGAACTGGCGCTGCGCACGCGGCGACAGGCGATGAATCCCGCGCGCCACGACTTCCTTGCCAGTTCCGCTCTCGCCTTGGATCAGCACGGTGGTATTCGAGGGCGCCACCTTGCGCATCATCCGGATGACTTCCTGAATCGCGTGATCCTGGCCGATGATTCCCTCGACCTCGAACTTGCCCTCGAGCTTGCGTTTGAGGAGTTGGTTTTCCTGCTGCAGGTTGGCGAGCTCCGCGGCCTTGCCGACCGTCATGACCAGAGTCTCGCGGTCGGTTGGTTTGGTCAGATAATAAAACGCGCCGTTCTTCATCGCCTTGACGGCGCTGTCGATCGTGCCGTGAGCGGTGAGCACGACGACTTGCGTGGACGGGTATGCGAAATGGACCTTGGCGAGCAGTTCGTCGCCGGACATTCCGGGCATCATCAGGTCGGTCAGCACGACGTCGAAGCTCGAAAGCGCGAGCAATTCCATTGCGCGTTTGCCGACCGCGGCCTCCTCGACGGAGAACCCCTCCTCGCGCAGGGTCTCGGCGGTGATCTGACGTTCGAGGTCGTTGTCTTCAACGACCAATACGGAAGCCTGACTCATGGTTGGATGCTTACCGCGCTCAGCGGAAATGTGAAAGTGACGACGGTGCCGGTTCCGGAGCGATTCGCGCCAATCGTTATAGTTCCGCCGTGTTTTTCGACTATTGCCTTGGAAAGGAAGAGTCCGAGGCCGATTCCTTCGCGTTTGGTGGTGAAGAACGGTTCGAAGACGTGGGCAGCGGCGTCCGGATCGATTCCGGCGCCGGTGTCCGCGAAGGTAATCACAAGGCGGTCGCCCTCGCGCGCGAATTCAATCGTGAGCGTGCCTCCTTCCGGCATCGCTTGGACACCGTTGGCGACCACGTTCATAAAGCAGGTGCGCAGTTTGTCGGCGTCAACATTAAGAATCGCAGGCACGCCATCGGCGTTCTCGACCACCTCGATATCCTGGCTCTTCATCTTCGATTCCGAGATCGCCAGCACGCCTTCGACCAGTGCGCGGACATCGGTGGGCGCGGGGTGAATCTCGATCGGGCGGCCATAATGCAAAAAGCTCTGCACGAGTTCGCTCAGCCGCCGTACCTCGTCCTTCATCAGGATGACCTGGCGGACGAAGTTGTCGGAATCCTGGGTCAACATCCGCGCGTACCGGGTGCGGAGTTGATCGAGCGCAAGGCTGATGAAGTTGAGCGGATTTTTGATTTCGTGCGCGAGTCCGCCCGCGAGTTGCCCGAGCGCGGTGAAACGCTCGAGGCGGTTGAGTTCCTGCTCGCGCTCGCGCGCGTGGCGCAGTTGCGCGACCATCTCATTGAAGCTGCGCGTCAGAAGGCCGATTTCGTCGCGGCGATGCGCTTCGGGCACGGGTTCGAGTCCGCGCGCCGCGATATTTTGGGCGGCGTCGGCGACTGCGTGAATCGGCTTCACGTAGCGGTCGGCGAGGATATAGGCAAAGACCAGTCCGAGCGCGAAGATTCCAAAGGCTACGTAAAGCTGGCGCATCCGGTTCGCCGCCAGCGGCTGCGCAAAGTCGCCGAAGTTGGCCACCACCTGCACATAGCCCAACAAATGATCCTCAACCTCGACCGGAATCAGGTACACCGTGGTGGCCTTTGCCTCGGGGCCGAGCTTGGTTGGGGGGATCGTAAGAATCTCGCTGCCCTGCTTGAGCTGCTCGGCGACGACTTTATCGGCCGAGCGGGGGACAAGCTCGGCGCCGATGAGGCGCGGGTTCGAGCTGTTGATGATCAGGTTTTGCGACGACGCGATTGAGACCTCGAGACCGCCCGAGTGCAGGCTGTGGACGTAGTTTGGCAACCGGTTGCGATCCGTGAACCCGACCGAAGTCAGTTCCTGAACGCTAATCTGAATGGCGCTGGCGAGATCCTTTACCCGCTGCTCTGTGGTCTCGATTATCGCGGCCTGCGTGCCCAGGCTGAACCAGACTTCCGCGCCGAGTGTCAGCGCAAGCAGCACCACCATCAGGAGGATGAGCTTTGCTTTCAGATTCAGGGCTGGAACAGTCATCGGGGGTTAGCCAGCGTTCGCGGCGCGGAGACGGCGCGTCATGCTCCGCTGTCCGGTGCTTTGGATAGGACCAGGAGCCGCGTTCCATAGATGGCAATCGACAGCAGAACGACCAGCCAGATCAGCCGCTCGAAGCCGCCCAGATAGTGGATCGCCACTTCGATTTGGCCGCCGAACAGGTAGCCGATCGAGACGACGATCGGCACGGAAATAACCGCGCCCAACAGGTCGTAAATCAGGAATCGGACCGGCGTGACGCCGAAAGATCCGGCGCTCAGGTAGATGAGCGCGCGAAAGCCCGCCAGAAACCGTGCATAGAAAATTGCGCGGCGCCCGTAACGATTCATGAAATCGCGGATTCGATCAAGCTGAATTTTGCTGGCCGGCCGAGCGATCCCGAAGTAACGCACAAGCCCGGTGCCGAAGCGCCGGCCCAGGAAAAACAGCGAATTGTCGCCCGCCACCACACCGACCAGCGATACCATCAGCGTCATCGGATAATGGGTCACGCCGCGATGCACCAGAAAGCCGCCCGCCAGTAGCGCTACGTCTTCGGGCAGCGGCAATCCGAGGCCGCACAATAACAGCACCGCGAACAACCCCGCATAGGTAAAACGCTCGATGTAAGCGGAAACGAGGACTACCAAGTGCTAGTCCCCGCCCGCGAAACGCGCCCGCAGCGAGTCGCGGATCTGCTCGACCGGCATTCCCTCGCGGGCGAGTTTCTCGGCCTCGATCGCTTCGCCGGTGCAGATTTCGCACGTGCTGCCGTGCCGGTCGCGGAAGCAATCGAGCAGGTTCTTGTGTCCAGCGGTGCGATCGCATCCGCAATAACAATGCATCTGCGCGAGCAGGGCGGGATCGTCGGCGGCTACTTGATAGGCTTGCTTGACCTCGCCGTGGAAAAGGTTTGGGTCGAGCGTCATCCTGAGCTTCGCCGCCGGATCGCTCGTGCAGCACTGGGCGCCGGCGCCGCCCGCTGCGCGCGCGATTGCCTGCGTGCCGCCGTCAGGGCTGGCGCCGAGAAAAGCGTACGCTCCCGCGGCCATGAACAACACTGCCAGAACAACTATGATTACGCCCTTGGTGCCGTTAAACATCGCCCGATCCTTCGTATACATTATAGCATTTCAATCATCTGGAGGCTCTGCCGCGCAAAGGTGTAGAGTGCGGCCG
>JAJZAG010000331.1 GCA_021799555.1 Deltaproteobacteria bacterium
CTTCTGGCACTTCGGCCACTCCATCAGCCACCCTCCTACGAGCCAACCCGAATCCGCTACGCTCCAGCCCTGAAGTTATAAGACCCCATCCTCTAAATCAATGTTGCGGATCGGCCGCGCCGGGCCAGTTTCGCGCACGCGCCCAGATGACCGCGATACTCGATTGAGTGTTAGAATGCCAGGATGGCTTCCGGTTCTTCCGCCCCGCCCGCGTTCCTGATCCGCGAGGCGACCCATCGCGACCATCAACAACTTCTAAGGCTGGCGCGCCGGCTGGATTCGATCAACTTGCCCACCGAAATCAGGGAATTGCGCGAGTTGCTTTCGCGTTCGAGAAGCTCGTTCCGCGGCTTGAGCCGCGATCGGTCGCGCGCGGTGTACGTTTTTTGCGCGCAACGCGTCGGCTCGAAAAAAATCGCGGGCGCGTCGATGATCATCGCCAAGCACGGCACCCCCGAGGCTCCGCATTTTTATCTCGAAATCGAGTACGAAGAGCGCTACTCGATGCGGCTGCGCCGGATGTTCCGGCATCAGTTTCTGCGTCTGCGCCATTCGATGGACGGGCCGACCGAACTAGGCGGATTGATCGTAGCGCCCGGAACGCGGCGTCATCCGGAGCGCGTCGGACGTCAGCTTTCTTGGGTGCGCTTTCTCTATCTGGCAAAGCACCGACGCCGCTTCGAGAGCCGCGTGGTGGCCGAGATGCTTCCGCCGCGGATGCCGCGGTATCGCAACGCGTTCTGGGATCACTTCGGACGCCCGCTTACCGGTTTGTCATTTCGCGAGGCGGATCGGCTTTCGATTCACGATAAGGAATTTATCCACGCGTTGTTTCCCGACTCGCCGCTATACACATTCCTGCTGCCGGAAGCGGTGCGCAATTCGCTCGGCGTCGCGGGCGAAGAGACGCGCGGCGCGGTCCGACTGCTCGAACAGGCGGGGATGCGATTTTTGAATCAGATCGATCCGTTTGACGCCGGTCCGTATTACGGCGCCGCACTCGATGATCTTGCGCCGGTCAAGGAGTATCGCGTGATGCGTGCCGCCGCGGGCGAAGTCGATCCGCAGGCGCATCCGCGCTGGCTGCTCGCGCTCGAAGATCGCCGGCGCGGCTTCCGGGCGGTCGCAGCGCATGGTGCCGCGGAAGTCGGACGAATCGTCGTCGCACCGGTGGTGCTCGAAATCCTGGGCGCAAACCAGGGTGACAGGCTCGACACGGTTGCGCTGCCGTAAGCATCGCGCATCGCGATGCTCCGTTGTAATGTAGAGGAGTTATGGTCCGGCGGAAATACGTAGCGATGTTTTCACGCTATGGCGGTCTCGCAATTGCGGCCGCTTTTGCGGCGGCGCTCGCGGCGGCGCCAGCGCATGCGCAAGCGAGCGCGGTTCCCGAAATTCGCAGTCAAGGCGGAGGGCAAACGCTCGAACTCAAGCCTCCGGAGCCGGCCGCGCAACTTCCGATGCCCCAGCCCGGCGCGAACGACGACAATACCCGCGTGATCCCCGTGATTCCGCCCGACGCGCAGGTGCTGACGCTTCCGCAGGCGAGTACCGATTTTATCGGCAAGTGGGGCGGGCATCTCGAACTCACCCGTCACTACGGCCGCGTCGCCGCGCCCCAACAGACGGGAGTCAGTCTCATCTTTGGCGAGCAAAATGGCGGCGTCGTGCTTGCCACAACCGTCTTTGGCAGCGCCACCTCACAGGTAATTTCCACCAAAGCGGTTACCGACGGTCCTCGCACCGTCAAGCTCAGCGTTGAGGGTCTTGAACTTGGCGGCCAGACGCCGCTGCGTCATATCGAAAAGGTCACGCTCGATATGATCAACAAGAATCAGGTCAGCTGCCGCAAGACGGTTGACATCTACGTTTCGGGATTCACCGATCCGCTTATGGAAGCAAAGTACAAGGGAACGCTGCGGCCGCTGACACGCCGCGAAGATCGGATGCTTACCGAGGAGGCGATCCGCAGCGGTGAAGTTCCGCGCGCGCAGATCAACCAGGGCAATCCGTCGTTGCCGCCGCCGCCGTCGGAGTGACGGCGCGTGCCTCACTTCATCGCGCGGGCGGAGAAGCCGCGCTCGTTGTAGCACAGCATCGAGCGCTTCGAATCCAACACCGTCTCCATCACGACTTCGCGGCCCCAGAGCCGATGCAGATGTGCCATCGTCTTTTCGGCGTATTCGAGATGCAGATCGCGTCCGTCGTGATGGTGCTTGAGATAGAGCGTGCGGGTCTGGCCAAAGTCCGCGTCCTCGACCGTGATGATCGGGATCGAGCTGGTGCCGACGTTCTTGATGAGCGTCTCCTTGACCTCGCGCCAGCCCTCGTCGTCGGAAACCTTGCCGATCACGAGGTCCTCGCCACGCGCCTCATACTGGAAGATGTCCATCTCGCGCATCAACTCTTCGGTCAGATAGCGGCGCAGGAATGAAGTGTCGCGTTCGACTTCGCGCACCTCAAAGAGCTTCTCGCGCGCGGACTTGGTGGGCGGTCCGTCGCGTTTGATCTCTTCGGCGGTCGGATTGGTCCATCGCCGCTCGATATCTTCCCAGATTTTGAAGCCCAGGTGATACGGATTGAGCTGGCCCGGAATCGGCCGCACTACCTGGTTGTGGCGCACGATGAACTCGAGATGCAGTCCCTGATCGAGACCGAGCGATTCGAGAATCTTATGATGCCAGAAGCTCGCCCATCCTTCGTTCATGATCTTGGTTTCCATCATCGGGATGAAGTACTTCGCTTCCTCATCGACGATGGTCAAAAGATCCTTTTCCCATTCCGCGAGATATGGATTGTGGTCGCGGATGAACAGCAGGATGTCCTCGTCGGGCTCCAGCGGCACCTTATGGAGATCGGGTTCGGTAAATTCCTGGCGGGCGTGAATTTTGGCGAATGGGTCGGGGCGCGGATGGGCCGCTTCGAGCGCGACGGTGACCTGCTCGTCACGGCTGCGTTTGCGGATCGCCAGGTTGCGCCGGCAATTCCACGACAGCGCGTGCGCGGCGTCGAGGATGCGTTCGATCTTGTCGATTCCGATCGACGGATCCTCGGCGTAGCGCCGCACCCGCATCGCGTGCGCCTTGAATATCTCGATCGTCAGTTCGGCGCGGGTCGAGCGGTAGGTGAAGTTGTTCTTGAAGAAATCGTTGTGGCCGTACACGTGCGCGATCGTCAGGATCTGCAGGAGGATCGTGTTGTCGCGCATCAGGTAGGCGATCGCGGGGTCCGAATTGATCACCATCTCGTACGGCAAACCCGAGACGCCGTGATCGTAAAGCGTCTTCAGCTTCTCGTAGGATTTTCCGTACGACCAGTGCGGATAGTGCGACGGCATCCCCGAGTACGCCATGTATCCGAGCATTCCGTTGTGATCGCAGATCTCGAACTCCTGCGCGTAGCAATCGAGTCCGAACTCGCTGACCTTTTCCCGGATGCGCGCGTCCCATTCGGCGAGCTCGGCGAGCGAGTAGTTCGAACGCGCGTTAGATTCGTGCGCGGCTTTGGCGTGGCTGCTCATTCCTTCACCTTGTCTTTGGCCAGGAACGCTTTGAACGACGGCCAGATGTCCTCTTTGCGCTCGATGAGCACGGTGTGGAAGTTCGGCGCCTGGATTTTGCGGAACACGTTGAGCATCGACGATTCGTAATACCGCGAGCCCAACGGCTTGATCTCGCCGTATCCGAACAGGTTGCAGATCGACGCGAGCTCTTCGCCCGCCTTGAGCGCCGCCGCGTTGTCGGAGTCGAAGTTGTCGCCATCCGAGCAGTGGAACGCGTACACGTTCCACAGCGACGGATGATAGCGCGCCGCGATGATCTCGAGCGCCTTTAGGTATCCCGATGAGATGAAGGTGCCGCCTGATTCGCCCTTATGGAAGAACTCCTCCTCGGTGACCTCGAACGCTTCGGTGTGATGCGCAATGAAGATGATCTCGACGTTGCGGTAGCGCGTCGAGATGAACTGGTAGAGCAGGAAGAAAAAACTCCGCGCCAGATACTTCTTCATCGTGTCCATCGATCCCGAGGTATCCATGATGCAGATCACGGCGGCGTTGGATTCCTCTTTGGTGTCGACTTCGACGTGCTTGTAGCGGAGGTCGTCCTGA
>JAJZAG010000332.1 GCA_021799555.1 Deltaproteobacteria bacterium
GTCTGCGCGAACTGGTAAAACGAGTGCGTGCCGGCGTGCTGCGCAGTTCCGAGATCGCCGACGCGACCGTCACCGTGACGAGCCTCGGTGAGCAGGGCGTCGAGACTGTATTTGGAATAATTTATCCGCCGCAAGTCGCACTGGTCGGGTTCGGCAAGATCGTCGAACGACCGTGGGCGGACAAAGGGATGGTCGGAGCGCGCCCGGTCATGGTCGCCACGTTGGCGGCCGATCATCGGGTAAGCGACGGGCATCGGGGCGGACTCTTTCTTGCCGCGATCGATCGCATACTTCAGGAGCCGCAAAAATTATGACGGACGCGGAGATCAAATCACTCGTCTTGCGCGAACTCCAAAAAATCGCACCGGAAGCGGTCCTCAACGGCCTCGATGGCGCCACCGATCTGCGGGAACAGATCGACCTCGACTCGATGGACATTCTGAATCTCGCCATCGCCATCCACGAAACCACCGGCGTGGACATTCCGGAAGCGGATTATCCGCGTATGGTCACCCTTGATGGCGCCGTCGCTTATCTGCGCGCCCGTCTGGCGACGTCCTGAAGGCGGTGAAATTGACGTGGCGGCAATCCCTCGCCCGACGGGAAGATCGGTTGTGCTTAAGAGGAGGACGCAACAGCGACGGATCGGTTGATTTGGCCCGTTACTGCGGCTCTAACTCATCGCGTAGCTGTACGACCTGATCCATCCCAGCGTTGGGCGCGATCAGCGAATTTGGCCCAAGCAGATCACGCAAGTTGGCCACGCCGCAAGACAGCGGACGGCAGGCGAGACTGGCGCCGCGCGGCAGCCTCATTAGCGCGGCTTATTCGTCAACGATGCCACGCGACGCATCAAGCGGGCGCGTAGCACCTCGACTGAGACTCCGAGGGCGCTTGCGGCCATCTCAAACGTGAAGGATTCCGGAGCGGGCGCGCCGAATACCCACGCTTCCGCGTGCCGCCGCCGCGCGAGGCAGATTCGGCTCGAGCGCCAGATACCGTAAGCGATATCCAGGAGCGCAAGCGTCAGCATTGCCGCGGCCAGCGATCGGACGCCGGCTGCATCTACGGGCGCGGACTCGCAGGCCGCGCGGCGGCTCAAGCTGGCGACCCGAGCACCGTCAATACGACCTCCGCGCGCGGACCGCCATTTCCTCGGCGACGAGATCGGCGAGGACGCGCGAATGATGCCGCAGTTGCTCTTCGAGTTCCGGCCCGGCGCCGGCTTCGATATGCGGCGCGTAACTGACGTTGATGGTGACCGGCGCGACCGCCCCGGCGCCCATCGCCATCGCGGGCGCCGCGGCGGCGAGCGGCGCGCCGAGCGCGGCGACCAGGGCGAGGCGATGCACCGCGGAAAGGATCGGCGCGGGACGCAGCGACTCGGCGATCGTTTCCGGAATGCGATTGCGGTCGAGCAGATGCAGCGGTCCTTCCGGCGGCGGCGAATGGCCGATAAAGAAGCGTCCGATTCCTTCGGCGACGTGACGCGCCGCGGCCTTGATCGCGTCGAAGTGTTTGTAGATTTCGGCGGCGATCAAGCCGAACGGCCCGGTGAAGCCGAGCACAATCGCGTCGCCGATCTCCGGCGCCCAGGCTTTGAACCATTTGCCTGCCGCCGCGAAAATCGATTGTATCCCGCGCCACGAATCGGAGAAGAAATTTTCGACCGCGTTCCACTGCGAAAAGATTTCATTCGCGCCGGACGCGACCGCGCTTGCAACGCGCATCACGGGAGCGCCGACGGCGTCGAGCGCGGCGCCCACTGCGGAAGCGAGCGCGGCGGTTTCCCGCGCGACGGCGCCGAACGCGCCGATCGAGAGAGCGCGCGCCGCCGACGCCAGGCGCCCGGCCGCGGCCGCGATCGCGCCTGAGCGTTTGTAGATTTCGGCGCCGATCAAGCCGAACGGACCGGCGATGCCGAGCAGTATCGCCTCGCCGATTTCCGGCGCCCACGCTTTAAGCCAACCGCCGGAGGCCGCGAAGATCGATTCGATCCCGCGCCACGAATCGGAGAAGAACGATTCGATCGCGCCCCAGCGCGAATAGATTTCGATGCCGATTAATCCGAGCGGCCCGGTGAGGCCGACCAGCAGCGCCTCGCCGATTTCCGGCGCCCACGCTTTGAACCATTTGCCGGCCGCCGCGAAAATCGATTCGATCTCGCGCCACGAATCGGAGAAGAACGCCTCGACCGCGCTCCAATGCGAGTAAATTTCATAGGCGGCAACCGCGAGCGCGCCGACGACGAGAATCGCCGGAGCGCCGATCGCGCCGATCGCGGCGCCGACTGCGGTGAGCACCGGCCCGAGCGCCGAGAGCACCGTTATCGTCTGGCCCGCGACGACGAGGATCGGACCGAACGCGAGCAACAGCGCGCCGCCTGCGACCGTCGCCGCCGTCAGGTACGCTGCAACTTTGCCGAGCGCCGCGGCCATCTCCTGATGACGCGAGAAGAAAGCGCGCGCCCAATCGACGGCGCTCGTGACCTCTTGGACCCAGGCGATCAGGTCGGGCAGCAGCGCGGTGCCGATCACGTCGCCGAGATTCGAGAGCGCATTGTACATCGCGTGAATGTTTGCCTGCGCAGTTTTGGACCAGGTCGAAACCATCGCGCTGAAAACGCCATAATTGGCACCCGCGATCGATTTCTGCGCGGCCTCGATCTTGCCGAGATTCCCGAGCAGCGACACGAGCATCGCGCCCTGCGAGCCTTCGATTCCCATCGATTGCAGGACTTCGGTCTGTTCCTGCGGCGCGAGCCCCTTGATGCGCGATTGAATCTGTTCGAGCACCGGAATGAGGCCGTGGCCCAAATCGAGGCCGGCCTTGTTCGCAATTTTCGGCAGCTCGCCCAAAAGCGACGCGAACATCTGCGCGCCGCGTCCGCCCGGAACCATCGCGGAGGCCTCGCCCATGATCGCGGCGAGCTCGGAGATATTTCCGCCCGCGAGCTGCGCCGCGCCCGCGCCGCGCGCCATCGCATAGGTGAACTGCCGCATGCCGTCGGCGGAAAGCGGAAAGGCGCGAATCGCGGCGGCAAGGACGGTGTTGGTCTTCTCGGCGGATGCGCCGAACGACTCGTGCATCGCGTTCAGCGTGCGCATCGCCGAGGCGGCGTCGCCGCCGGTCACTTCCGAAAGCTTGATCGCGTTATCGGCGGCGTCCTGCGCGGCGGCGAAGTTGTGCAGATTCTGATACGCGGTCTGAAAGACGCCCGCATATTCCTCGGCGCTGGTACGGGAACCGGAGGCGCTTTCGGAAAACGCCTCGGCGTGCTCGCGCACGCGGGCGAGCGCGTCGGCGGAAAGCCCGGTTGCGGCGGAAAGAGCGGCGAGCCGGGATTGCATCGCGATCGCGGGTTCGAGCGCGGCTTCCAGGCCGCGGCGCATCGCCTCGCCGCCTTCGGAGGCGATTCCGCCCGCGACGGTCATCGCCTCTCCGGCGCGGGTTATCGCCTCGCCGGCTTTCGCGACGCCCTCCATCCCTTTGCGCACGCCATCGATCACGCGAGTGGCGCGATCGATGGCGGTCAGGGTCAGGGCAAATTCAAGCGGATTCGCCATTTCAATTATTCTCCAGGCGTCCCGAGGGCGCCGGCACAGCGCTCACAGCGTGGCGAACCATGAGCGCTGCCCGTGACGCGTGGCAGCGGCAGGAGTAGCCGTGGCCGGCACCCTCGCGGATCCAGCCCTGCGTCGGCGGGTGAGTGACGCGGTCGCCCACCACTTCGCGCTCGACGTGAGGCAGCCGCCGACCACGGATGCGGGGCAGGTGTACGACGGTCAACTGCCGACGTGGGCGGTCGGCGGAGCCGTTTCCCTGGTTGCCGACCTGAAGGACTTGCACCTTCCCGGATATCAATTGACCTTGACCTTGATTATGGGGCGCGCCAACTGGGTTTGGGCGGAGCCGAACAACGTAAAAATGCTGGAGGCCGTCTTCTACAAAACATTTTTTAACGGACGGCTGGCCTTCAGAACCGGCTACGAGCACACCGAAAGCGAGTTTCTCGGCATGCAGGTGGGCGGCAGCGCAGCCTCC
>JAJZAG010000333.1 GCA_021799555.1 Deltaproteobacteria bacterium
TGGCTTCGGCGAGCAGCTCGGAGAGGTCGCGCACGCGCATCGTCTCTTCGAGCGAGCGGGATTTTACTGCATCCTCAATCATTGTCATGCAAAAAGGGCATCCGACCGCCACGCATTCGGGCTTGGCTTCGTTCAACTGGTCAAGGCGCTTTTGATTGATGCGAGTGCCTTCGTGCTCTTCCTTCCACATGCAACCGCCACCGGCGCCACAGCAGAAGGTGCGGTTTTTGGACTGATCGACTTCGGTGACCTCCGCTCCCGGGATTGCGCGCAACGCTTCGCGCGCGCCATCCCATTGGCGATTGTGGCGCGCCATGTAGCAGGGGTCGTGATAAGTAACGCGCGCTTTTAGGACCTGCTTGGGCTTTAAGCGCCCCGCGCGGACCAGTTCGGCCAGGAATTCGGCTTCGTGAAGAACAGTATAGTTTCCACCGAAGTCTGGATACTCATTCTTCAAATTGTGAAAGCAGTGCGGGCATTGCGTGACAATTCGCCGCGGCTTGTAGCGGTTGAGAGTCTCGACATTCTGCGCCGCCATCGTGGCGTACAAATACTCATTGCCGAGGCGGCGCGCGGGATCGCCGGTGCAGGTCTCCTCTTTGCCAAGGATGCCGAATTTGACACCCGCCTGCTTCATCAGGGCGGAAAATGCGCGCGAGACTTTCTGGTTGCGCTCGTCGAACGACCCGGCGCATCCGACCCAATAGAGGACATCGAGGTCGGCCGGATTTTCAACGTCGGCCATCTCAGGGATTCCGAGTCCTTCGGCCCAATCGGCGCGCTTTTCAGCGGCGAGGCCCCACGGATTTCCTTGGTTTTCGATGCCCTTGAACGCGCTCGTCGCTTCCTGTGGGAACTTGCTCTCCATCAGGACTTGATAGCGCCGCATATCGACGATGCGCTGGATATGCTCGATTCCGACCGGGCATCCCTCTTCGCACCATCCGCAAGTCGTGCATCCCCAAACGGCAGCTTCGGTGGCGACTTCGGTGATCATGTCGGGGCCTTCCCACGCGGGTGGCTCAGCCGGCTCGCCGTTGGCGCCACCGTTTTTCGCAGCCGAAGCGGCGAGCAGGAACGGCTCCTTCTGGAGCAAATGCTCGCGCTGCTCGATGACGAGGAATTTTGGATTCAGGGTCTTGCCGGTGTTGACGGTCGGGCAGTTGATTGTGCATCGCCCGCACTCGAGGCATGACGACATATCGAACAACTGCTTCCATGTGTACTGCTCGACCTGAGAAACGCCGAAAGTCTCGGCGGTTTCGAAATCCTTGATCGGCGCAAGCCGTCCGCGCGGCCCAAGATTGCGGAAGAAAAGATTCACCGGCCCGAACGCCAGATGGCGCAGCTTCGTTAACGCGAAGCAGGCGAGCAGCAGGTATACGAGGAGCACGTGCGTGAGCCAAAGGTAGCGATGGTAGGTCGCGCCTGCTCCGAGCGCACCCTCGAGCGCTCCGATGGTGCGGCCAACGTATGCCCATTCGGTGAATTTCGGATGGGTCGCGTTGATGCGCGCGCCCTCGAGCATCAGGCCCGTCACCGCGACCAGCAGAAGCATCGTCATCGGGAACCAGTAGCCGAGCCGGTTCTCGAGATTGTCGCTAACCTTGTCGGCGGGCGGTTGGTTCAAGACCGAGGGTTGGCGTATGCGGCGGCGGGCGCCTTCGGCGATCACGCCAGCGATCAAAATCAGGAAAAAGGTGTCCATCGCGGCTTTGAACACCAAGTAAAAATCGCCGTAGTAGAAATAGAGCTTGAGGCCCAGAAGCTCGAACAGGTCGCGCACGTCGCTGTTGATCGCGACGATCGTTGTCCCGATAAAAAGACCCACGAAGCCGACGTAGAACGAATAATGCATCCATCCCCAGGATTCGCGGGTGACGTAGCCCTGCCCGAGCGCGTCCCGCAGCGATAGGAATATTCGGCGCGGAATCTGGTCAAGGCGATTATCAGCGGCGCCAAGCCGGATTCGCCGGTACCATTGCATCCCGGCCCACGCATAAAGCGCGATCAGTGCGGCGAGCAGAGTGTACATCAGGACTATGAACGGAATCGGAACGTTCCAGAGAATCTGGCGGGTGACTTGCTCGTTCATTTAAGCTCCGGAGAACTCGCCGCGGCGCGGGCGGCGTAACGCTGCCCCGGGGCGGCAATCTGTACCTGTCTTAAATCAGACCATCGCGGCTGAATTCAATGCTCCGCGCGTAGAGATTTGAAACGATCCGCACTCGGCCCGGGAATCGTGACCGAGCGGCGCGGGTCAGACTTTGAAGCGGATATGGATGATATCGCCGTCTCGCATCACGTAGTCGCGTCCTTCGAGGCGCAACTTGCCGGCTTCCTTGACCTTGGCGTCCGACTTGAGAGTGGCAAAATCCTCAAAGCCGACGACCTCGGCGCGGATAAAACCGCGTGCGATATCGCTGTGGATCACTCCGGCTGCGTCGAGTGCGGTTTCGCCGCGATGCAGCGGCCATGCGTGCGCCTCAGGATCTCCGGCAGTATAAAAGGTAATCAGGCCCAGATGTGCATACAGGGCGGTGATGAGACGGTCACGCGCTGGCGCATCGAGTCCCGCCGCCGAGAGCATCTCGGATTGTCCGGCGGCATCAAGCTCCCACAGTTCGGATTCAAACGCCGCAGCAAGGCGAAAAACCTCGATCCCGCGAGCGTGGACTGCTGCGCGTTCGGCCTCGGTGATATCGGCGGCGGCAGCTTCCATCTCGCAATTGATGACGGCGAGGACGGGCTTGCGCGATAGGAATCCGAAGCTCGAAAACACCTGGATCTCCTGCGGGGTCATTTCGAGCAGGCGCAGCGGTTTTCCGTCTTCGAGCCACTTCAGGACGCGTTCGAGCGCGGTCTTCTCGAATTCGGTCGCGCTGCGGTCTTTCTTGACCCGTTCCAAGCGGCGTTCGCCCTGATCGAAATCGGCGAAGACGAGCTCGCCCTCGATACTTTCGAGCGCGGGCAGCAGGTCTTTGTGCATCGCGGCGAATTGCGGGATGACGACGAGCAGCGCGTCGAGGTCGCGGATGAGCGGGAGCAGGCTTGGATCGAGCGCCGCGCCTTCCTTCTGCTCCTTGGGATTGGGTGCAAAATCAAGGATTGTCAGTTCGACCGGGACCTTCTTTTTCGATCCATACGTGGCCTCGAGAAAATCGAGGCGCCGGTCCGTGACCTTGATTTGGCCGGGGCGAGCGCGATTCTTTCCTTCGGCTGCGCCGTGAATCGGCGCAAGCCCGGTCAACGCTTGGAACACGGTGGATTTCCCGGCGCCGCGCGCGCCAATAATGCCGGTCTTCAAAATGCACTGCCCTCGAAACCTTGAAGCCTTGCACAACCTCGCGAAGGACGAAAGGTCCGCGCTGCGGACTCCTGCGCGGGCAGCAAATCGCTTGCGATTCCTGCTATAGGTCGGATTGCGAGGTGAGACCGCGATGCCGAAAGCGCCGGCTGAATATCCCGTCCGTTATCCGATTGACTTCGGCGATATAGATCCCGCCGTCCGCCATCGCGTCGTGCAGCTTTATGCCGCCGACCTTGGCAAATCGCGCGGAGTGCTCTGGATACCGCCGCGAGCGAAACCGCGTACGGCTGTAATGATGTCGCATCCGCGCGCCGACTTCTCGACGCATTACTCCATTCCGTACTGGATCGAAGCCGGATTCGCGGCGTTCGCGCTCAACACGCGCTACCTGAATAACGACGCGATGATGCTGCATGAGAATCTGCTGCTCGACCTTGCGGCGGGAATTAAATATTTACGCGAGGAAGAAGGCTTCGAGCATATCGTGATGCTCGGAAATTCGGGTGGAGGCTCGCTGTTCGCATACTACGACGCGCAGGCGCGCGCCCCGAAAGGCGGTCGCGTCGCGGCGCCACCGGCGGGAGGCCCTCCTGATTTGAACAACTTCGAGTTGCCGCTATGCGATGGATTTATTTTACTGGCGGCACATCCGGGCCAGGGGATGGTCCTGATGAACTGCCTTGACGCGGCAGTGGTTGACGAATCCGACCCGTTCGCGTCCGATCCGGCG
>JAJZAG010000334.1 GCA_021799555.1 Deltaproteobacteria bacterium
CGCGTCGCCGAATGCTCCCGTCGGCACGTCGGTCAGGAACATGACTACCAGGTACGAGGCCGCGACCGTGTTGGTCTGGAACTGGTTGAGGCCGCGCGCGCGCAGGAACAGCGGATAGACCGCAAAGATAAAGGACGGCGCGAGGCCGTATAGCGCCCACACGATCCAATAGCGCCGGATTAGCGATCGAACCGCCCCCGGCGCATTCCTGCGCGGCTCGGTTGGTATAGTCGCCGCCATGCGATGATTCCTATTCGATCTTCACCAGCAAGCCCTTGTTGCGCGCCGAGGCGAAGATCCAGTTGAAGAACAGGATCGCTGCGCCGAAGTAGCTCGCGTTGAGGCCGATGCCCCACCAGAAATGCACCGGCGAGAATCCGCCTCCCGCCAGTACCTGGCGCATACCTTCAAATGCGTGCGTTGTCGGCAGCATCCATGCGATCGCGCGCAGAACTCCGGGCAGCGACTTAAGCGGATAGAACACGCACGACACCGGCTGCAGCAGTCCGGCGAAGCTCCACGCCAGCGTCTGAATTCGCGTCGTGTAACGCACGATCAGTCCGGCCATGATTATCCCGACCGCGAACGCGAACAGAACCAGGTTCAGCAGGTAGGGCAGGAACGCGCCGAGCAGCGGCACGATATCGAACCGGTACGCTACGATCGCGATCGTGCTGGCGCAGGTGAAACCGACCAGCGTTTTCACCAGGTTCACGCAGATTAGCCCCGTGATGTACTCCCATACGCTGAGCGGGCAGGAAAACAGGTTGATCATGTTGCGCGCCCATAGCTCGTCGAGAAAACCGACCGTCATGTCGCGCTGGAACGCGAAAAACACGCCCCACAGAATCGCGGCGCCGAGCAGAAAGCTGACCAGGTCCGGATGCAGCCGGTTGCCCTGCGCCAGGTAGATCGTGAAGAAGCCCCACAGGATAATGTCCAGCACCGGCCAGTAGATCATGTCCATGAAGCGATCCAGGTTGCGCCGCGCCTCGTAAACGTGGCGAACGATCACCGCCATTATGCGATGTAGTTTCATGCACTGATCCTTTCCCGCACCACGCGCAGGAACACTTCCTCGAGCGCCGGTTCGTCGCGCTCTTCCTTGAGAATCGACTGCGTGATCTCGATCGGGCTGCCCTGCGCGATCACGCGGCCATGATTGAGAAACACGATCCGCGAGCACATCTGCTCGACCTCCGCCATGTTGTGCGAGGTGTAGAGAATCGTCGTACCGCGCTCGCGCTGCACGCGCATCATAAGCTCTTTCACCTGCCACGCGATTTCCGGGTCGAGGTACGCCGTCGGCTCGTCGAGCAAGAGCAGCCGCGGGTCGTTGAGCATCGCCTTGGCGAGCCCCACGCGCGTATTCTCGCCCGACGACAGCCGCGCTATCGGCTTGTCGCGCAGATCGGTGATGCCGAACATTTCGAGCATCGCGTCGATCTTTTCGCGCCTGCGCGGCACCTGATACAGCCGTGCGAAAACCAGCAGGTTCTCGAGCACCGTCAGCCGGTATGGAAACGCAACGTAAGGCGAGGTGAAATTGATCTGCTGGAGAATCTCCTCGCGATGGGTCCGGATGTCGCGGCCGAAAATTCGGACCTCGCCCGCGCTCGGCGTGATAAGCCCAAGAATCATGTGAATCGTCGTGGTCTTGCCCGCGCCGTTGGGTCCAAGCATCCCGATGATTTCACCCTGCTCGACTCCGAAGGTGACGCTATCGACGGCCGTGAAGCTTCCAAAACGCTTGGTCAGATTGTTTACTTCCACGATCATTCGAAATTCCTCCCGTCGCTCGATATTTTCTCGGCCACCGCCGCGGTTCGCCGGTTGAAGAAATTGGCAGACCGAAAAAAAACAAAAGGCGGTCCTGGATGCGCGATGCACCCGGGGCCGCCTTTCAATTCCTGTTTCTGATGCTACCTAATGGGCAGGAAGCAGGAGGAACGCGCACCCACGGGCCGATTGAGCCCTATTCCGTTCGGTGGCCAACATGGGTGTTTGCGCGAGCGCCTCCACAAAAGATCCAGAGCGTTAGATGCTAGCATATGCGCCGGGCGCTGACTATCCTGCGAGAAACGGCTCGATAGTGAAGCGCGACAAGCGCCAGTCCTGCGAGCGGTGCCCGCTCTGAGACCCTTCATGAAGACCGATGCGCGCGGAAATCCCGTCACCACCAACTCCGACGAGGCAATCGTCGCGATCGACCGCTACGCCGACACCGCTATAGCGCTGAAACCCGGGATGGACGCGGTCGTCGCCGCCGCCGATGCGCATCGCGATTGCGCGATGTTGCAGGCGTGCGCCGCGTCGCTGTTCGCGACCGCACAGTCAAGCGCGATTGCCCGCCGCGGGCATTCGTACCTTGAACGGGCGCGCGCGCGATTTGCCGATCTGACCGATCGCGAGCGGACATTTATCGACGCGGTAGGCGCCGGATGCGACGGTGATTTCGACCGCGCGATCGCACTTTACGAGCAAATCGCGTCACTGTGGCCGCGCGACCTGCTCGCAGCGAAACTTGCGGAGTTTCACTTCTTTGAGACCGGACTCGCGCGCCGCCAACTCGCCCTAATGGAGACGATCGCGCCGGCCAATTCTGATTCGAGCCACGCGCAGGCGATGCTCGCCTTTGCGTACGAGCTTAACGCGATGCGCCCGCAGGCGGAGGAAATCGCGCGCGCCGCGCTCGAACGAGAACCGCTCACGATGTGGGCGCAGCATTGCCTTGCCCACGTCTGGGCCGGCGAGTCGCGAATCGCCGAAGGAATCGCCGCGATGAAGCATTACACGCCGACCTGGAATCGCTTCGGGCAATACATCCAGTCGCACAATACATTCCATCTGGCCACGTTCCACCGCGCGGAGCTGGATTTTCCGCGCGTGCTCGACGCCTATCGCCGACATATCTGGGGCTTTCAGCCCGACGCCGTAGTCGAGCAGACCGACGCGATTCTGCTGCTGTGGCTCGTCGAGCTCGCGGGCGGCGACGCGGGTACTCGATGGCGCGAGATCGCGCCGCACCTGCGCAAACGAGCACATGAACAGGTCTTTCCGTTTCTCAACGCGATTTTTTTCTTCGCGCTCGAGCGCGCGGGCGAGTCGTCCGAAGTTGATCGCTCTCTCGACGCGATGCGCCGTTATGCCGAAAATCTTGCGGGGCCCGCGGCGCAGGTCTGGGCTGATGTCGGCCTGAGTCAGGCGCGCGGATGCGTCGCCTATGCTCGCGGAAACTACGATCGCGCCGCTGAACTTTTGGGCCGCGTGCTCCCCGCGATCTCGATTGGCGGTGGCAGCGACGAGCAACGCGGCGTGTTCCACGAAACGCATTTCATGAGCTTGATCAAGGCAGGCCGCAAAGCCGACGCCAATGCCGCCCTCGCCTCCTATGTCGGCGCGCGACCGGCGACGAAGCTCGACCATCGATGGCTGCGGTTGGCCAGCGCCTGACGGCGCGCGTCCCGCGCTACTTCGACTCGTCGTCGCGCGTGAACTCCGACGCCATCGCCATGAACCGCTCGTGCCCGACCGCGATGAACAACCCCTCGGCTTCGGCTGTGAGCTTACCCTCGCATGACACCGTGCCATGGGTGAAGATCTTGCGCCCTTCAACTCGATCGACGCGCGCCTCGAAAACCAGTTCTTTGAGCAACGGAGTGGGCCACCGGTAGCGGACCGTCAGCGTACCGGTCATCCCTGGATTTCCGGTCAGCGATTGCGCCATCCCAAGCACTTCATCGAATGCCGCGGCGAGGTAACCGCCGTGGACGTGGCCCGGCGGTCCTTCGTAGGGGACGCCGAAAGTCGCGCGCCCTTCCACACGATCGTCGATCACGGCCAGCCTTATCGGAGGCGCGAGCGGATTGGCCATCCCGATGAGCGGACTATGATCGAAAAATACGTGCGTGTCCCCGGCGTTGGCAACTTCGGCAAACCCTTCGTACACGCGCGAAGTCGGGTACTTCGCCAGTCGGTCTGCGTATTTCTCGAGCGCATCGGCGGCTGCGCGTAGGTCCGCTTCAGGCGCCGCGACCT
>JAJZAG010000335.1 GCA_021799555.1 Deltaproteobacteria bacterium
TAACTTCGCCGAAGTTGACGAAGCCGTTTGCGTCAGGCGGCGCGACGGTCAGGATATATACATTGAAGTCATCGAGCGCGGGCGGCAGATGCCCTTCGCGGTAATACTGAATCGGCGTAAAGTCGGCCAGTCCCCGCGTGTATAGTTCGCGATCGTAGGGCGAGACGAAAAATGACTGAAGTTTGAAGCGTTCACCGAGTCCGGGCAGGTTCCAGTCGTGCACGGCCGCGCCGTGATTGACTACCACGTCTTCGATTTCCATCAGCCGCGCCGAAACCGCGGCGCACATCATGAACGGCGTCGCTTGCGCGATCGACATGCAGACGCGGTCGCCGGACTTGAGCCGCGCGGCCGCATCCTCGGCGCTCACGAGACGGTCGCCCAGCATTGCGCGCCAATCGGCGCCGCGGTTCATCGTCGCTGCGGAGGCCATCACGCTGCCTGCGCGGACAGGCTCGGGTCGATTCCGATCTCGCGCAGCATCGCCGAGGTGCGCTCGTTGAGCAGTCCAACCTTGCGCAGGTTGGTAACGACCGTCGTATGCATCTCGCGTTTGAACAGCTTGCGAAACATCGCGTAGTCGCGCCCGCGCGCGACTTCCTTGCGCGCGCGCTTGACCGATGCGATCTCAGCCGCGCTCATCCCGACGGCCTCGTACGCCTCGGCCGGAAACTGGCCCGTCAGTACAAGTTGAATCGCCTCGCGCGTGAACTCCTCGAGCTCGCGCATGTCGCCCGCGTTGAGGCTGGCGATAGCCTCGGGCAGGCTCAGCACCGAGAAGCCCATGTGACGCGATTCGTCAGCGAGGATACGCTTGCAGATTTCCCGCAGCAGAGGATCCTTCGCGGTTTCGGCGAGCATCCGGAACAGCGCGACCGCGAACGTCTCCGCCAATAACTGCAGTCCGACCGTCTTCACGAACCACTTGCCGTGGCCGAGTATGTAGTCGAAGAGCGTCTTGATGTTGCCGGTGATCGGATAGATGCGTCCGCCGCATTTCTCGAGCAGGTAACGGCTCAGCACTTCGGCGTGGCGCGCCTCGTCCACCACCTGGGTCGCCTGGAAGAACTTCGCGTCGTTCGACGGCACCATATCGACCAACTGGCTGCAAGCGAGCATCGCGCCTTCCTCGCCGTGCAGGAGTTGTGAAAGCCGCCACGACGAGAACTCGAGGTTGAGCCGCGCCAGATCTTTGCGGGCAAGCCGCGCGAGGGCCTCGGTGCCGTAGCCATCGATCAGCTCGTCGGCGAAGATTCCCGCCTCGTAGTCCACCGGCGCGGTCCAATCGATATCACGCGCCGCGTTCCACTGATCGCGCTTGGCGTTCTCGTAGAGCCGACGCAAGTCGGGCGCGTCGCACGCGTACGATCGCTGGAAGACGGTTTCCAGATTGGTTGAAATTCGCTCGGCGGTTGCGTTCATCGTCCGGCACCTCGGGCGCGAAGTTGGCTGCCGCCGACCCTAGCAGATTTGGACTGGATGCGAAAAGCCGCGGGGCGCGCCCGGATGCCGTCATACCCGATGGGTTCGTTTGAATGCCGCGCCGCATTCGACGCGGAGAGTAATGCGCCGGATCGCTCGGGAATTCGGGTTTGGCGATGGGTTCGGAGAGTAGATTTGGTACCGTGAATTTCGAGGATCCCGGGAATACCCACTCCGGTCCGGCAGCTATCAAACCGCTGTTTGATTTGCCGAACTGAGACGCCTTTCAGAACTGCGACGCAGTATATTTGCGGCGTCTCCACGGAAACAATTATATACGAAGATACTCGGTTGTGAAAGACCCGACTCATTTACATAGCTGCTATTCGGGAAAATCCCTTGCCTGGATTGCATGATCTGACTGCTCCCGCCGATGGCGCACCGGACGGTATAACTATCTTTCAGTCGATCGTCGCGATTAATACCGGGAGCGCAGGCGGACCAAGCGCGACCGACTTGTTTAATCCGGCGGATAGAGGAGCGAATGCAGGTCTATCACGGTCCCGGCAATTTGATGATCTCCGGCGGCGCCTCCGCTCATCCGCAAGGCGGATACATCTTTCAATCAACACGATGACCAGGGATCGCTATTTGCCTGATCGGCTATCGTTTTGGATCGACGGCAATTAGGGACACGCGATACTCTGATAGCCAATCGTGAAGCGGATACTCGTCAGATCGGAACGTCATCGCGATGCCCGTGAGACCGGCGAGCCGCGCGGCGGAGTTGTTAATGGCGCGCCGCGCGCGCGCACGGTGACGCCACGGAATGTTGCCAGTACCACCGGGTATTGCGCTGCGAACTTTTTGCGGACGGCGCCGCGGCTCAACTCCGAGACTGCGGCAAGCTGCGGTCCGTCAGCATTAGCGCCAGAACGAGCATGGGTCAGCGCCACCACGCGCCAACGTTGGTCTGCGGGAAGATAGTAGCTGAGAAGGTAAACTTCATTGTCAACCGGCACGACACCGATAGTGCCGCCCGCGCCGGCGCGCGCAAGCGCGAAGGCTGCTGCCTCGCGCCATTGCCCGTCGCGCGGGTGGCGAAAATATGAATGCACCCACACGACCATCAACAGCGTCACCAGCACTATCAGCGCGCCCCGCAAGGCTTGTCGCCGGACGGCTTCGAGACCCCAGGCGGTCGCGATGAAGAACGGCACAAAACAGGACACCATGTACCGCGTCACCAACATCGGCATTACCGCGTATGACCCGGCCAACAGCACGGTCGGCGGCAGCCACATCCAGAGCATCGCGAAGGCGACCGCGCGGGCGTGGCTGCGGTACTCGTGTACGACGCCGTACGCCGCCAGCGCCGCCAGCAACGGAAAGACCCAGCTTCCATTGGCGCTCTCAAAGGTGGCCAGCGGTTCCCATCGCCCCGGCATCGCGATCCATGCGAACATCCCGCGCTGTTCGCCGCGGATCGAACTCTGAAACGCGCCGACAAACGGCGCGAGCACCGCAAGTCCGATCGCGAGAGCGGCGAGGCGGCGCCAATCGATTAGGTCGTGCGACCTTGCGCCCGCGCGCCAGTCCCAGGCAGCCTCGCCGACGAGCCACACGCCCTCGACCGCAATGACCAGCGCGCTGGTGAAGTTGGTTGCGAACGCGAGGGTGGTGAACGCGGCCAGCGCGGCGTAATTCACCAGTCCGCGGCGGCGTCCGGCGCGCAGAAAAAACAACATCTGCGCGAGCGTAAACAACAGCATGAGCGCGTACATCCGCGCGTTGTAGTCGATGCGGATCAGCACCGGGCTCGCGGCGGCAAGCAGCATGGTGGTTGCCCCGATTCGACGGGCGCGCCGGGTCTTGCTGCCCGCAAGCAACTCGACCGAAATCAGATAGATGAGCGCTATGGAGATCATCCCGCACGCCGCCGATAGCGAGCGCAACGCATAGACGCTCTGGCCGAACGCCGCCATCCAGGCGCGCAAGACCATCTCGTGGACTGGAAGCTTGCCGGGGTTGACTTGAAATTGCACGGCAACGAGTCGGCTCAAAGTCGGCTGCGCGGCGGCAGCCCACGAGGAGGCCTCGTCGCCTGATAGCTCATACGCGCCGAGCCGAGAGAAACGCTCGAGAGCGCCAATAGCGAGTGCTCCGACGATCATCGTTTGTGGAGCGAAGATGAGCGCGAGCAGACCTGACCGGTGAAACTCGCGGTCGGTAGCAAGCGCCGGCGCTGAACGGACGTCTTTCATGTGCTCGCGATTCGCGCGTGCTCCATATTCTCACGTAAGACCCGGTTGGGAACAGGTTCGCTCACGCGCCGGGACCTTATGACAGCCGGTGTCGGCGGATTCGCTTGCGTCCGCGGAAGAGCGGGCGTTAGCTTTTGATTAGAAGGACCACGCCATGACAGAGCAGTTGCTGAAAGAACGTCGCGGCCGGACGGGCGCGATCGTCGCGCCAATACTGCTGGCGGTTTTTCTGTGTGCCGCCGCCTTACCCTGCGCGCTTGCCCAGGGCAACTTGAGCGCGAATCCCTATGCGCCCGACTCGACCAGCAATCCGTACGGCGCTGGAAGCCCCTACGCTCCAAA
>JAJZAG010000336.1 GCA_021799555.1 Deltaproteobacteria bacterium
CTTCCAGCGTTCGGTACGCCATCTGCTGACGAGATCGCAACCGTCATCAAGCCGAGAGATCAGACGGGGAACATCGGCCGGATCATTTTCGCCGTCGCCGTCGATCGCCACTACGACCGCACCCTTCGACTTGGCGAATCCGCACGCCAGCGCGGCGGTCTGCCCGGAATTGCGCGCGAGTCTGATCACTCGCACGTGAGGATCGGATTCCTTGACGCGGCGCAGCACTTCGAGCGATCCGTCGGTCGAGCCGTCGTCGATAAAGATCATCTCGTAAGAGAGACCGAGCGGTGCGATCGCCGCCGCCAACTCGCGATGCAGCGGCGCAAGATTGTCGCGCTCGTTATAGAGCGGAACGACTATTGTCAGGTCCATCGGCTGTGATGCGAGTCGGTCAGCTCGATAAAAGCGCGGTAACGGTTATCGATTTCTTCCCAGGTCAGCGCGAGTAGACGCTCAAGTGAAAATTTCTCGACCACAAACGACGCCAGCACGCTGCCATACACGACCGCCGTCCGCAGCGCCGACTCGTTCATCCGCCCGTTGCGCGCAAGGTAACCCATGAAGGCGCCCGCAAAAGTGTCGCCCGCGCCGGTCGGATCGACCACCTCTTCGAGCGGATAAGCGGGCACCGCGAACATCGCGTCGCGCGAGAACTGGAGCACGCCGTATTCGCCGCGCTTGATCAGCACCGTCTTCGGCCCCATCCGCAGAATTCCCCGGCCGGCCTTGACCAGGTTGTGCTCGCCCGACAGCATCCGCGCTTCGTCATCATTGAGCGTGATAATGTCCAGCCGCGGCAAAAGCCGCTTGAGATCATCGCCCGCATTCGCGATCCAATGATCCATTGTGTCGCCGGCGACCAGCTTCGGGTTCTGCACCTGCGCGAGCACGCGCTCTTGAAGCTCGGGAGCGATATTGCCCAAAAACAGGTAGTCGCAGCGGCGCTGATCCGGGAGCAGCGTGGGCGAGAAATTCTCGAACACGCCGAGCGCGAGCGACAGCGTGTCGCGGCGGTTCATGTCTTCGTGATAGCGCCCGTGCCATCGGAAGGTTTTTCCGGGGCGTTGTTCGAGGCCGCGCAGATCAATCCCGCGATCGGCGAGCAACTGGCGCGCTTCGGGCTTGAAGTCGGTGCCGACCACCGCGACCACGCTGACCGGGCCGAAAAAGCGCGCCGCCACCGAAAAGTAGGCCGCCGAGCCTCCGAGTACGTCGGGTGCGTCCCCGCTCGGCGTCTCCAGCGAATCATAGGCAATCGATCCGACCACGACGATACTCATACGATGCGCACGCTCCGATTCATTTCAGGTACTTGTCTACCAGTATTGCGATCTCGCGCTTCATCTTTGCCGGAATCACGGCAGGATCGGTAATGATTGCGCCCGCCATCGCATTCCCGCACGCGCACGTGCGCTCGCGCCGCGCGACGATCGCGGCCAGCCGCGCCACGGTGGCCTGCGCCTTCTGGACATTGGCGCGCATCACGCGCAGGATCTCACCGATATCGACCGCGGCGACGCTCGCGTGCCAGCAGTCATAGTCGGTCACCAGCGTCAGCACGGCGTAGCACAGCTCGGCCTCGCGGGCGAGCCGCGCCTCCTGCATCGCCGTCATGCTGATCACGTCGGCGCTCCAGGCCCGGTACAGATTGGATTCGGCGCGAGTCGAGAACTGCGGTCCTTCGATGCACAGATACGTCCCACCTTCATGCACCGTGGAATCGACGCTGCGTCCGGCGGTGGCGAGGTCGCGCGCCAGGTGCGCGCACACCGGGTCGGCCATCGAGACATGCGCCACCATACCGTTGCCGAAGAACGTCGCCGGGCGCTTGATCGTGCGATCGATAAACTGATAGGGCACCACCAGCTCGCCCGGATGGATTTCATCTCTGAGCGATCCCGCCGTGCTCACCGAGATCAGGTACTCGGCGCCAAGCTGCTTCATCCCGAAGATATTCGCGCGGTAATTTATTTCGCTGGGCAGAATACGATGGCCCTTGCCGTGGCGAGCGAGGAACACGACCTCGACCTCGCCGAGCCGTCCATGAAAATAAGGGTCGGAGGGCTTGCCGAACGGAGTGTCCAACTCGATTTGCTCGACCCGATCGAGGCCGGGCATATTATAGAAGCCGCTGCCACCGATTACTCCGATTATTTTTCGCGCCATCGTTAATCCTGGATACCGAGCTGGGCGGCGCGCCGCTCATGGTCGCGCGCACCGGCATCCTGCGGGAGATGCTGCTCGGCGTAGAGTTGTCCGCATGCCGCCGCTATATCCAGGCCGCGGCTCTCGCGGATGGTAGCGGTCAAGTTACCCCGATGCAGAACCGCTTGAAAGGCTTCGACGGCGGCGCGCGGACTGCGCTCGAGATCGCTTCCCGCAAACGGGTTGAAGAAGATCAGGTTGACCTTTGCGCGCAGCGGCGCGAGCAGTTTCACGAGTCTGCGCGCGTCATCGATCGTGTCGTTGACGCCCGCAAGCATGACGTACTCGAACGTTATCCGGCTGCGCGCCTTGAGCGGCAGGCGGCGGCACGCGCGGATCAATTCCGCGAGCGGATAGCGCCGATTAATCGGCGCGATCCGGTCGCGCGCCTCGTCGGTCGTGGCGTGCAGCGAAACGGCGAGATTCACCGGTAGCTCTGCGAGCAGCTTTTCCATCATCGGAACAATTCCAACCGTCGAGACCGTGATCCGCCGCGGCGAAATCGCCATCCCCCACGGTGCCGTCATCGCGGTCAGCGCGCCAAGCAAGCGCGGATAATTCGCCAGCGGCTCGCCCATCCCCATGAAAACGTAGTTGGTCAACTGCGCGCCGGGATTAAGCTCGCGGCGCGCTGCGAAAACCTGCGCCGCGATCTCGGCGGCGGTTAAATTTCGATGCAGCCCCATCCGGGCTGTCGCGCAGAACTCGCATCCCATCGCGCATCCCGCCTGCGAGGATATGCACAGCGTCGTGCGATCACCGGCCGGTATGATGACCGTCTCAATCGCCTCGCCGTCAGCGAGGCGCAGCAGAAGCTTGCAGGTTCCATCGCTCGCGCGCCGGACGGCGGCGACGTTGGCCGGCGCAAGCGTGAAACGTTCCGCGAGCGCGGTGCGCAACGCAGCCGGCAGATCTTGCATCACGTCGAACGATTCGGCTCCCTTGCGCCAGAGCCAGTGCGCGATCTGACGCCCGCGATACGGGCGCTCACCGGCTTCGGCGGCTGCCGACTCGAGTTCGTCAAGCGTCAGGTCGCGGATATCGCGGCGCGCGACGGCGGACGAATTATGGCGATCCTCGCCGGAGAGATTCATGAACCCGCCATTTTAACGGAAATACCCGCTCGAGAGCATAGCGCTCCCGTCATGCGGTTCGCCGGCGCACCGCAGGCTCCGATAACCCGCAATCTGGCCTGCTCAACCAAATCTCAGGACAGAATCTCCATCCCGCTGAAGAAAAAGGCGATCTCCTGGCCAGCAGTCTCGGGTGCATCGGAACCGTGGGTCGCGTTGGCCTCGATATTCTGACCGAACTCGCGCCGGATCGTGCCGGGCGCAGCCTTGGCGGGATCGGTCGCACCCATCAACTCGCGCCATTTGGCGATCGCGCCTTCGGCCGCCAGCACGGCGACCACCACGGGTCCGGAGGTCATATATTTGCACAGGTCGGCATAAAACGGCCGCGCCTTGTGAACCGCGTAGAACAGCTCAGCCTGCGCGCGCGTCAGATGTAGCTTGCGGATCGCCCGAATCGAGAGCCCGGCAGCCTCGATCCGTTTCAAGATGTCGCCGGTCAGGCCGCGCGCGACCGCATCGGGTTTGATGATTGCCAGAGTTTTTTCCATGTGAGTTTTCAAGCCGCCAGATGAAATTAATGCCTTGGCGCTTTGCCGTCGAGGACAGCTTTGAGCGTAGTGCCTAGATCGGCGGGGCTCATCGATACGGTGATTCCCGCTGCCTTGAGCG
>JAJZAG010000337.1 GCA_021799555.1 Deltaproteobacteria bacterium
TTGCGGCCGGCGGGCGCGCAAGCGAGGCGCCGAACGACAAGCCCTACGGCGACCGCAGTTCGACGGTGCTCGATCCATCCGGAATCATCTGGTACATCGCGACCCGGATCGAAGACGTATCGGCCGACGAGACGGCGCGCAGGATGGCCGCGCGGAAGTGATCTGCCGCCGCTGAGAACCAATCTCATTCCGTTGCAGTGCGGGTCTCGCGCGCGAATAATCACCGGCTCGGAGGAAAGAACTGCGCGACGCCGGACCGTGCGGCGTGCTATAAAGCAAGAGCTGGAAATCTTTGCAAAGGAATCCGACGATTATGCTCGAAGCAGGACATCCGTTTCCAAACTTCTCGCTTCCGAATCAGGACGGCAAAACCGTGAGACTCGGGGACTTTGCCGGCAAATGGCTGGTCGTTTATTTCTACCCCAAGGACGACACGCCGGGATGCACAATCCAGGGCAAGTCGTTCACAGCGTCGAAGGCGGACTTCGATAAGGCCGGCGTCACCGTGCTGGGCATCAGCGCCGACGACGTTACTTCGCACAAGAACTTCTGCAACAAGTTCAGCTTTACGATCGACCTGCTCGCCGACCCGAAATCAGAATTGATGAAGGCCTGCGGGATCAATCAGGCCGAGTGGAACGGCATGAAGTTCTGGGAGCGCTCGAGCTTCGTGATCGATCCCAAGGGAATCGTGCGCAAGACCTACGCGAAAGTGAATCCGCAGGGCCACGAGCGCGTGCTGCTCGACGATATCAAGGCGCTCAAGGGAAATTAGCCTGCGCGCGGTTCGAGGCCGAACGCCTCGGCGAGCAGTTCGTATGAGCGGCGGCGCGCCTGATGGTCGTGGACCACGGTCACGATCATGATCTCGTCAATGCTCAGGACGTCCGCCAGGTGCGACAGCTCGTCGCGCAGGCGGGATTGGTCGCCGACGAATACGCGGGGCCACTCGCCCGTGTCATTCGGCAGGCGCCCGTGAGTTGATCCGACCTGGGCCATCGCCCTTTCAGGCGTCGGGATCGGTCCGCGACCGCCGCCCTGGCGCAAACGCTGCGCCCAAGCGCGGACGCTCGAATAGAGGCGATGCGCCTCATCGTCGGTTTCCGCGCAGATTGCGCCGAGCGCCAGGATTGTCCGCCCGGCCATCGCCCCGGCCTCGCGGTTGACATGGTGATGGTAGTACTCGATCGCTTCGCGGGTGTGGGTGGGGTCGATGAAGTGCGCAAACGCGTATGGTACTCCGAATTGCGCCGCGGCAGCCGCACTCCACATGCTCGAGCCGAGCAGCCAGACTTCGGGCGCACCCGGCATCGCGGGCGACACCGCGATTTCGCGGAAGGGATGCTCGTCGGGAAAGTTCGCGTCGAGAAACGCGATTAGCTCCGCCATCTGCTGCGGAAAGTCATCGGGCATCGTCCGCGAGGTTCGGTCGCGCCGCAGAGCGAAAGTATCGAGGGGACTTCCTCCGGGCGCCCGCCCGATTCCCAAATCGATTCGCGCGGGGTACAGCGCGTGGAGCATCCGGAAAACCTCGGCGACTTTGAGCGGGCTGTAATGCGGCAGCATCACGCCGCCCGAGCCGACGCGGATATGCGCGGTCTCCGCGGCGACCCGTGCGATTAGAATTTCGGGCGCGGAACTGGCGAACGATCCGGTCGCGTGGTGCTCGGCGATCCAGTAGCGCTCGTATCCGAGGCGATCGGCGAGTTGCGCGAGATCGATCGTGTTGCGCAGCGCGTCGGCGGGTGTAAGGCCCTCCGGGACTGGAGACTGATCGACGATTGACAGCTTCAAGCGGGTTTTTCCTCAGCGGCCGAGTGCTGAATCTTGACTATTTCATAGCAGATCATCGCGTGCGGATCGCGCTGCGTGCGCATTGGCACGGCTGAATTACGGACTGGCGAGGGCGATGCGCTTGCTTGGGTATTTCGATGTTCTTGCTAAGATAAGCTTCCACGTCGCGCCTTTTCCGCGCGCTAGACCAGATGGCAACTGAAGCCGCGCACCCAAAAATCTTCGCGCCTTCCGCGCCCGGCGCCCGCGTCGCGCCCGGAAAGTGGCTGGTGGCCTCGTCGGTGATGATCGGCACCTTCCTTTCGGTGATGGACGCGACAGTCGTCAACGTCGCGATGCCGCACATGATGGGCAGCTTCGGCCAGGATTTGCTGACGATTACCTGGGTCTCGACCGCTTACTCGATTGCCGAGATCATCATGATCACGATGTCGGCGTGGTGGACGACGCTGCTTGGACGCAAGCGGCTGTTTATGGTCTCGATGTTCGTTTTTATCGTCGGATCGGTGCTTGCGGGCACGTCGAAGACCCTCACCCAGATGATCTTTTATCGCGTCCTGCAAGGAATCGGCGGCGGCAGCCTGATGCCGTGTTCGCAGGCTATCGCCCGCGAGACTTTCCCGCCGGCCGAGCAGGGAATGGCGATGGCAATCTTCAGCATGGGTGTTGTGTTGGCTCCCGCGGTCGGTCCGGTGGTCGGAGGATGGCTCGTCGATAATTACGGCTGGCAGGCGGTGTTCTATATCAACGTGCCAATCTGTATCGTCGGCCTGCTGATGGTCAGCGCTTTCGTGCACGACCCCCCGTATCTGAAACGCGGCGTTGCGCGAATCGATTGGGGTGGAATCGCTCTGCTGACCGTTGGCTTGACGGCTGCGCAGGTGGTCCTCGAGCGGGGCGAGGAAGTCGATTGGTTCGCGAGCAACTGGATCGTGACCGGCACGTTCGTCGCCGGCATCGCGTTGCTTTCTTTGATCGCGTGGGAGCTCAAGCACGACGAGCCGATCATCAACTTCCGCTTGTTTCGAAACGTGCCGCTCACAGTCGGCTCGAGTATAGGAGCGATGGTTGGCTTCGCGTTGTTCGGTTCGAGCTTCCTGCTTCCGCAATACACTCAGGACCTGATGAACTATCCCGCGTATCAGGCCGGGCTGGTGCTGATGCCGCGAGCGGTCGCGATGATGCTGGCGATGCCGATTGTCGGCCGGCTCTATAATCATGTGAGCCCGCGCATCCTGGTCGGATTTGGAATCAGCCTTTTGGCGCTCGGCTATTGGAAGCTGGCGCATTTCACGATGCAAGTGAGTTTCTGGAGCTTCATGCCCATCCTGATCATGACCGGGGTCGGGATGGGCGCGTCGATGGTCACGACCAGCACGGTGACGCTTAGCGGGATGCCGCGGGCGCTGATGACCGCGGCTTCAAGCCTGACGACGCTGACTCGGCGAGTGGCGGGCAATATCGCATACGCGGCTCTGGCGACGCTGGTCGCGCGGCGGACGCAGTTTCACCGCTCGATGCTGGTGGATTCGATTTCGGCGACCAACCCGGTGTTCAAAACCACGGACAACGGCTATCGCGGATTTCTTTCCAGTAATGGACTGCAATCCGCACCCGGCCAGCGCCGCGATATCGCGATGCTCAATTCGATGATCAACGGACAGAGCACGATGATGGCGTACAACGATACCTTCTGGGTGCTGGTTCCGCTGCTTTTGATGGTGCTGCCAATGATTTTTCTGCTCCCGAATACCGGCGTTCCCGAGGACACTGGAGGCGCTGCGGAAGCTCACTGAGCCGCATCGCCCGCGCCGCGCAGATCCACATGATGGACACTCCAGAGGAACGCACCGCTGCGATGAGCGCAGGCGCCGCGGGCCGCGATCGCGAGACCGCCATTGCGGCGGCTGCCGAGCTCCTTGAGCCAAGCGACGGCGGTCTGCTCGGAATCGCGTGGCTTAACCGGGATCTCGCGTGGCTGTTCGTCTTGCGCGTCTTGCGCAGCATCTCGCAGGGCTATCTTGGGATTATTCTGCCGCTCTATCTGGTCGAGTTGGGCTACGGCGCGGTGGCGCTGGGAACGCTGCTCGGAGTGTCGGCGGTCGCGGCGGCTGGAATCTCGACATTGATCGGCGTGCTGGCCGACCGTTTC
>JAJZAG010000338.1 GCA_021799555.1 Deltaproteobacteria bacterium
TTGGGCCGCAAGTTTCGTGCTTGATCCAACGTTGATTTCCCTTGAAAAATGTTGATGTAAATTTCCGTGTAACGGTGGAGAATTCCGGCGACCAGGGAGGAGAACCATGCGGTATGGAGGATGGCAGCAGATTGCTTTCGAGCGCGAGCTTACCGGCGAGCTGACGACGGTGCCGGTCGGAAACCGGCGATTGCTATGCGTTCGCGGCAAAGACGGCGGCGTCGAGGTGTTCGACGCAATCTGCCCGCATCGCGGCGCCGACCTGAGCGCGGGCGGCAAGATAATCGGCGATCACGTCGTTCAATGCCCCTATCACGGGCACAAGATCGCGCTGGGCGGCGAAGGCGGCGGACCGTACTGCGTGCGGCGCTATCGTTCGATCACGGTTGAAGGCCTGGTTTTCGCGATGCTCGGTGATTTCGAAGACGGCAAGCTGCCCGAGATGCTGGAATATTTGCGTACGACGCACAAGATTTTTGCCGGGTTTGAAAAGACCATCAAAGTCGCTCCCGAGATGGTGATCGAAAACGCCTTCGACTGGGCGCATTTCCCTACCGTGCACGACGTCCTCAAAGTCACCTACGGCGAACCCGAAGTAATCGACGGGGTTTTCACCGCGACGACGACCCTGCGGGTCGAGCCGTCGATGTGGCAGGGAACCGGCGACGGGCAGCATCATGACGACGGCTCGACCTGGGTCGAGGTTCCGCTGCTGGCGCGCGCTTACAGCCCGAACCTGACGATCACCCAGGTCGCGGTCGGCGGCGGAGACCATCCCCATTACGTAATCGCGGCCGCCATTGCGCAGCTCGATGGCACCTCGCGCATCCGGCTGTCGGTCGCGATCCCGCGTAATCCCGACGGCTCCGAGCCGGCCAAGGAGCTTGCGGACATCATTCTTCAGTTCGAGAGCATGGGACTCGAGCAGGACCGCCCGGTCTGGGAAAACCTGGCGCTCGATATCACGCCGCAGTACACCAGCGAGGACGCAAACGTGCTGAGCTATCGCAAATTTTGCGAGCGCTTCAGCCTGGAGTGAAACTGCGCCGCGCGGCGCGCGGCGCCTCCGCCTCCGATCAGCGGGCCGCGCCTGCGTCACGCAGCGAGCGGACGGCTGAAAGGGCGCCCGTCGGCGCGCGCTCGGCGTCGGCGTTCGAAGGCTCGCCGCACGCGGCGAGCACCTTGCGCAGCTCGAGCAGCACCGGTGAAATCTCGCGATTCAAGTCGCGACGCTGCGCGTCCCAGGCGCGCTGCTCGGCCTCAACGGCGATGCGGTCCTCCGTGAAGACCGACTCGGCGAAGTAGCGGATCACCGGCCACGCGGCGAGCAAGAGGCCGGGAACCTTCGGTTTGCGGACCATCAGGATTCCAAAGCTTCGATTGCGCCGCTGGTCGGCGTCGATCGGCACGTAGGCGGCAAACAGCCGGATCGCAACCACGTCGGAGTGCGCACGCCAGACCTTGAGATGCTGATGCGGGTATTCGGTGCGGATCGTCATCAGCTCGTAGTCGCGCTCGACCCCGCTCGCGCCGTTGCCGCCGCCCATCACCAGGAAGTCGGCACCTAAGTGCTGCTTTCCGCCTTGGAACCGGTAATCGGCCTCGACCCAGTTGCCGCCGTATCGATAATCCAGCATCACCGGCTGTATTCCTCCCATCAGGCGGCGATGCAGGAACTGATGGTTCATGTCCATCAGGTTTTCATGCATGAACGTGTAGTGACAATCTACGGTGCGCGAGAAGTACATCGCCCGATAGTCCGGCGACGACCATTCCGGCAGTTCGGGCAGCGGGATCTCGTCCGCAAGCTCCGGCGCGCCGGGAAAGACGAAGATCAATCCATACGCCTCACGGCACGGATACGAGCGCACCCCGCGCGCCTCGGGCGGGATCTTGCCCCCCTCGGCGAGGTACGGGATCCGCGCCAGCCGTCCGGTCTTCTCGTAACACCATCCGTGGTAGCAGCATTGAAGTTGCTCGCCGCTTATAACCCCCATGTGCAGCGGCATTTGGCGATGTGCGCATCGATCTTCGAGGGCGAAGATCGCGCCGGTCGCAGTGCGCGCGAGTGCGATCGGATCGCCGGCGAAATTCGTGCCGATCACTTTTCCAGCGCGCAAATCCCTGCTGCTCGCTATCGGATACCAGAAATCGCGATTAATCCCGATCTTTCGCAGATCGGTGGCCTCGGCTGTGCGGTTGTTGTGGTTCATCAGGTACAATTCTCCGTCGGTGTCGCACACGTCTCCGGCAGCGTCGCCGCCCTCACGCACCGCGCACGCACTTAGATAATTTCTGGCGCGACAGAGGCAAAACTGCAAGACGCAAATTTGCCCACGGCTCGCATCGTGGAAAGTCGTCGGCGTCCAGCGCCGCGAATCCCTGCGTCGGCGCGATCGCGTAGCGCCCTACTTCACGGCGCCTTCGGCGCGCCATTTCTCGATCTGCTCGCGTGAATAACCGAGACTGCCGAGAACCTCGTCGGTATGCTGGCCGAGCGCGGGCGCTAGCGAGCGAATCGAGCCGGGGGTTTCCGACAGCTTGACCGAAATTCCAATTTGTTTGACCTTGCGGCCGCCGGGCGCGTCAAGCTCGACGATCATCTTTCGCGCGCGCACCTGGGGATCGTTCTCAACTTCGTCGAGCGTGTTCATCTTGCCGACGCAGATGTCGATCTTGCTCAGGAGCTCGAACCACTGGTCGCGGGTCTTGGTCTTGAATGAGTCGGTGAAGAATTTGTGAATCTCGGCGCGCTTGGCCGGATTGAATTCGTGTTCGATCAAATCCTCGCAGCCGAGCGCCCGGCATAGGTTGGCGAAAAACCAAGGTTCGAGCGATCCGATCGTGATATATTTCCCGTCCGCGGTCTCGTAGACATTATAATTCGGAATTGCGCCGTCGAGCATCGTCTCGCCCCGCTTGGGAATCGCGCCGGTCGCGAAGAAGGTCGAGAAGGTTTGCGCCATCAGCGCGACAGCCCCGTCCATCATCGAGATATCCACGTATTGCCCGCGTCCGGTTTGATTGCGCGCAACGAGCGCGGCGAGAATCCCGATCGCGCCGTGCATACCGCCGCCGGCATAATCGGCGATCAGATTGTGCGGAATCGTCGGTGGTTGCCCTGCGCGGCCCAGGATCGAGAGCACGCCGGCGGTCGCGATATAGTTGAGATCGTGGCCGACCAGATCACGATACGGACCGTCCTGTCCGTATCCGGTGATCGCGCAATAGATCAAGCGCGGATTGCGTACTGCGAGCTTTTCGTAATTGATCCCGAGCCGCTTTGCTACACCCGGACGGTATTCCTCAACGACAATATCGGCGCGCTGCGCTAGGCGCACGAAGACTTCCTTGCCAGGACCGGTCTTGAGGTTGAGAGCGATGGATTTTTTATTCCGATTAAGAGCGTTGAACGGCGACGCGCCAAACGCGTTAGCCGGGCCCTGTGTCCCAGCCTTGCCGGCCTGCTGCGCGCGACGGCCGCTAGGAGCACCCGGCTCCTCGATTTTGATAATATCCGCCCCGAGGTCGCCCAAGATCATCGTGCAAAACGGACCGGGTGCGAGTTTAGTGAGATCAAGGACTTTGATTCCGCTGAGCGGCGGCGATGCAGTCATGATGAAATGATTCTCCTTCAACGGCGACGCGCGGATAAAACCGATTTCAAGTTTCCAGTGAGAAATGATTTAGTGCGTTCGCCGAGTCCGCGCAAACGCGCCCGCAATTCGGCTATCGCACGGGCCGCAAAACACCGGCGCCCTGGATTTGGTCGTGCTTAAGCATCTGAAGCGCGCGATTTGCGTCGGATAGTTCAAACGCCACAGTGCTGGCCCGGATCGGAATTTCACCCGCGAGCTTCAGAAACTCTTCCCCGTCCGCGCGGGTGTTCGCGGTTACACTGCGGATTTCC
>JAJZAG010000034.1 GCA_021799555.1 Deltaproteobacteria bacterium
CCTGTCACGTCGGAAGTCGTGGGTTCAAATCCCATCGGCCCCGCCAAATTTTATTGTTCGTCCGCGCCTGTCGTTAGCGCGGTCGATTATGGTGCAAGAACTTGAAGCTGACCGAACAGACCAAGAGCGTGTCACGCGAGAGCGCGTTGCGGGATCGCCGATGGCTCATCATCGATGCTACCGACCGAGTCCTGGGCCGGGTCGCGAGCCGCGCCGCAAGCCTGCTGCGGGGGAAGCATCGTCCCGACTTCACTCCGAACGAAGACGCCGGCGATTTCGTCGTGATAATCAATGCGGCGAAGGTGAAGCTCACCGGGAGCAAAGAGACCGACAAGGTGTACTTTCGGCATACCGAATGGCCGGGCGGCATTCGTTCGACGACCCCGGGAAAGGTTCGCCAGACGCGGCCCGAGCGCCTTATCGAGGGCGCTGTGCGCGGAATGCTGCCGAAGAATAGACTCGGTCGGCGGCTGTTCACCAAGCTCAAGGTATATAGCGGCGCTGAACATCCGCACGCCGCGCAGAAGCCCCAGACCGTCACCGACTGAAGCGAGGCGCGCATCGTCATATGGCAGAAAAGAAAAACATTATCTGGGCGACTGGGCGGCGTAAGACTGCGATCGCCCGAGTGCGGATTCTTCCCGGTGCGGGCAATTTCACGATCAACGAGCGATCGCTCGACGATTATTTTCCGCGCGACACCTCTCGGATGCGGATTCTCGAACCTTTCGAGCTGACGGAAACCAAAGGACAGTTCGACGTGATCGTCAGCGTCGAGGGCGGCGGAATTTCCGCGCAAGCCGACGCGGTTCGCCACGGGATCTCCCGGGCGTTGGTCGCATCTTCCGAGACTCTGCGCCCGGCGCTGCGCAAGGCCGGGATGCTGACGCGCGACCCGCGCGAGGTCGAGCGAAAGAAGTACGGCCGCCACAAAGCTCGCAAGCGTCCGCAATACTCCAAGCGTTAATTGCGGCGACGCCCCGCGGCGAAAACGTACCCGTAGTTCCTGGCCTTGGTTAGAAGCGCGGCGGGTACGCGACGAGGTCCCGGGCGGTTGGTTTGCCTGCAGCCGGGTGTGTAAGCGGCTGCTAATTGCCGGAAAGGCTTCGGCTTCGCTCACCTACTGGCGCTCGGCAGCACGGATCAGTTGAGGCTGAATTTCTAGCGGCTTCAGGGCGGAACGGATTTGGCAATTTTCCCCGGGATCCACGTTCGCATCCTGGGTGGAAGGGCGTTTCGGACAGCAACGCAAACTCGATGGACGGTGATATTGCGGGCTGGGTTTTTTCTCGATTCCGAGCACCCAAACGACCTCGTGACCTCGAGGAACCCGGACCATCGTAAATGACGCGACCAGCGTGCCGGTATTCGAGTAACTAGGCTGATTTCGCGCGACGCGTTCCGTGTTGCGTTAGCGGCTGGCTCTGCCGCGCGCTAATCTCGTTGACTCGGGGAATCAGACGCCGATGCCGCCACAGCGGAACAAATCTCGCTTGCATCAGACGTTTTCGTGGCGCACCTTTCTGACCGGGCTGAGCGTCGCGACGATCGTTTTTTCCCTGCTGGTCACTTTTCCAAACGCACTTTCATTTCTCGACCTCAAAATCTCGGATTTGAGGATGGCTGCGCGCGGTGCACGTCCTCCGACTAACCGAGTAATTGTCGTCGCTATAGATCAAAAGAGCATCGCGGAACTCGGTCATTGGCCGTGGCCGCGCAACCTGATGGCGCAGTTGCAGGACGCGCTTGCGTCTTACCACCCCAAAGTGATCGGCTATGATCTGCTCTTCTCTGAGGCGGACACGGATATAACCGAGCGCGCGGAAATTTCGAGCCGCCTGCGCCAGTTGGGATTTCGCGAGACTCAGCTAAACCAGACGCTGGGTCTGGACAACGACGAAAAATTCGCGGCTGCGATAAAAAGGCAAGGCAACACCTTCCTGGGATACGCATTTGCGGAGGTGCGCATGCACCGACGGATCATCACGCCTGCGCCAGGCTATCTGAACAAGGCGATTGATCCGCCGCCGATGAGTTATCAATTGATTTTTCGCGCGCCGCACAGTTCCGCAGAGATTCTGCATGCTCGGGCATATCTGCCGCCGATTCCGGTCCTCAACAGCTCTGCGCGAGGCACGGGGTTTTACGATGTTGACGCTGACGCGGACGGCGAGATTCGCGGCGAACTGACGGTGATCCGATTTCACGATCGGATGTGCGTGCCGTTTTTTCTGGCGGTTGCGCAAGCATTCGAAGACGACCAACCCCTCAGGCTCAATATAGATAGCGTTGGCATCAGGACCGTGAACTTGGGTGAGACGGTGATTCCCGTTGATGAGATGGGCAATATGCTGGTGACATTCCGTTCGGCGGCGGGGGGATTTCCGCATGTCTCAGCCGTCGATGTCCTGCGCCATCGCGTCGCGGCCGTCGAGCTTGCGGGAAAGGCTGTACTCGTTGGCGCGACAGCGCAGGCGATCGGCGATAGGGCGGTCACGCCCGCGGGTGCCGAGTTCCCCCGTGTCGAGATACACGCCAACGCGATCGACGATGTATTCGGCCGCGACTTTGTGAACCGCAGCAAGCTCCTGACCCTTGATATCGAGCGCCTGTGGGCCGTCGCACTCGGCGTCGGGATTTCTGCCGCAGTCGCTTATCTGACCGCGCCGGTCGCGTTTGCGACGGTCCTCGCGTTAATCGGCGCGTATGTGGGATATGCGCAGTATGAGCTGGTTTACGAAGGAATCTTACTAGGCATCGTGTTTCCGGTCGCCGTCGGCCTTGGCACTTCGAGCGTTCTCGCCATCTACCGCTACTGGACCGAGGGTCTCGAGAAGCGACGCTTGCGCCACGCCTTCGAGCATTATCTCCATCCAGACGTAATCGCGGCGGTGGTCGACAATCCCGACGGCTTGAAGCTCGGCGGCGAGCGGAAGATCATCACAATTTTGTTTGCTGATATTGTCAACTACACCGGTCTCTCGGAGCGCACCGACCCGGCCGCGCTGGTCGCGCTGCTCAATGACTATATGACCAAGATGACCGATCTGATCCTCGAGAGCGGGGGCGTAGTGGACAAGATTCGCGGTGACGGGATCATGGCGTTTTGGGGCGCACCACTTGAAATTCCAAATCATGCGCGCGCCGCCATCGATTCTGCGCTCGCGATGCTTTCGGAGCTCAAGATATTGCGCGAGCGTGATCCGCGATTTGCTGATATCGATATAGGGATTGGGATTGCCACCGGAGAGGCGATCGCGGGAAATTTTGGCGGAGCGCGCCGCTTCGACTATTCGGTGATCGGCGACACTGTGAACCTCGCCTCGCGGCTTGAGGGCCTAACCCGCCAGTTCAAGGTGCACCTCCTTGTAAGCAAAGAGAGCTTTAGCGCCGCCGCGAGGCAATATGTCGCGCGTGATATCGGACTGGTCCGCGTCAAGGGTAAGACCCTGCCAGTGCCGATAATGGAAGTCGTCGCCGCCGCCGGCGACGGCGCAGATTCCTCGTACTATGACCGATTTGCTGAAGTGCTCGATGGACTGCGCTCCGGTGCCACGGAAGCGGCCAGCAAAGCGCTTGAGGCAATGCGTGCGGAACGCCCAGACGACGGCGTAATCGCGCTTTATCTCGATAAGCTCACCGAGCTCGCGGGTACTCCTGCCGGCGAGCTGGTCTTCGAGTTCGATACCAAATAGCTATTAAGGACCGTCATTTCGTGATACACGGGTTACAATCCAGCTAGACAGACGCGGAGGTTCTTCAAGTTCCACGATGGCACACGACAGGGTCAGAGTCGCAGTGTTGGGTGCTTCGGGTTATTCCGGTATCGAAGCCGTACGCATCCTCGCAACTCATCCATTTGTCGAGATCACGACGCTCACCTCGGAGCACTATGCTGGCCGCGAGGTTGCCGATGTCTATCGTCACCTGGCTGGGACCGACCTGCCTGCATTCGAAGAGTTGCGCCCCGAATTCATTCGAGGTCGCGCTGACCTCGCGATCTCGTGCCTGCCCGAGAAGGTTGGGACTCCGGTCGTCGTCGAAATGGTCAAGAGCGGCGTCAAAGTTATCGATGTCTCCGCTGACTTTCGCCTGAAAGACCCGACCACGCACCGCGCGACTTACGGAGTCGATCAGCTTGCACCCGCGCTGTCGCGCGAGGCGGTCTATGGACTTAGCGAGTTTCATCGCGCGGAGTTGCGCGAGGCAAGACTGGTGGCGAATCCGGGATGCTACCCCACCGGGGCGCTGCTTGCGCTGATACCATTGATCAAGCGGGATTTGATCGATCCGGCGTCAATCGTAATCGACGCGAAGTCGGGAACGACTGGGGCGCGGCGTGCCGCATCGGTCGAATATCTGTTCGCTGAGGTCAACGAGAATTTTCGCGCCTACAAAGTTGGAAACCATCGCCATACCCCTGAGATCGAGCAGGAAATTGGCGCCGTTTTGGGACGCGAGATCGCCCTGATCTTCGTGCCACATCTGCTGCCCGTCACACGCGGAATCCTGACCTCGATTTTTATGAAACCTCGCGCTGGCACGACCGAAGATGACGTACGCAATGCCTTCGAGGCGAGCTTTGGCAAAGCGCGTTTTGTGAGGATGCTCAAGCCTGGCGATCTGCCCGAGCTGCGCAACGTCAGGGCTACGAACTTCTGCGAGATCGCGGCTGTGCTCGACCGCCGCTCGAACACGCTTATCGTCATCACGGCAATCGATAACTTGGGCAAGGGCGCCGCCGGGCAAGCGGTTCAGAATCTCAATTTGATGTGCGGATTTGACGAAGCCGCCGGGCTGCTCAACGCCGCGCCGGTGCCGTAATCCCGAGTTTCAGCTGGTTTGTGAACCTGATTGCAAGCAGTATCGTTATGGAGCCGGCGAAACCCGGTCGCCTGAAAAACGGCGGTTAAACTTCAGTTTGCGCCAAGGCGCACCATAGCGTTGCGCGCCTCGGCCTCGGCGGACGACTCCGTCGGGTCGGTGCTCTGCGCGGCCGCGCGGAAATGTGCGATCGCCGAAGTGCGGTCTCCGCTCGCTTCGTAAGCGCGGGCGACGTTCAACTCCGCCCGTGCGTTGCCGGGACAGGCGGTGAGCGCGTCGCGGTAGTATCCTAGCGCTTTAGCAAAGTCGCCCGCAGCCATTTTGGCTCCGCCATGGCGCGTCGCCGCCGCCATCACTGCTTTGTCGCATCCGAATCCTGCTGGTGCCGCGGCCGACGCGATTAACGTACCGCCGCCACTGCCGCCGCGCTGCGCCTTTAGCTTTTCGATTTCCATCTGGTTCTGCTCGATTTGCGCTTGTTGCTGCTGAACGAGCTTCTGGTTGGCTTCGATTGCTGCCTGATCGCACGCGGAGGTCGCGAACACCTGCAGGGCGAGCGCAGCAACGACGGCAATTGACGGTATCGAAAGCAAGTGCGGGCGGCGATTTGAACTCATTATTGCTCCAAATTGTGCGAGACGCTGGATGCTGTCAATCGAAGCCACCAAAGAGCCTGGCGCGAAACAGGATGCGCGCGCGCAAAGTCTCTGCTAGCTTTTCAGAGCGTGCGATCCGGGTGCAAATCAAGAGAGACAGCCAAGACGGGCGCCAAGCTCCGGCGCACACGCGACGGCCAAGGAGCAAGCAGCGTTCCTGCTTCGAGCTTTGAGCCTCGTCCTGACGCGGGGATCGACGCCGCCGCTGCGCTCGCGCGGCTGCTAGAAGGCAATCGCCGTTTTGTGGCAGGCTTGCTCGAGCATCCCGGTCAGACCCCAGCGCGACGCAGCGAGATAGCGAACGCGCAGCGCCCCCTCGCCGCGGTTCTGTCGTGCGCGGATTCGCGAACCTCGCCGGAAATTGTCTTCGATGTCGGACTGGGTGACATTTTTGCGGTGCGGGTCGCCGGCAACGTCGTAGATCATCTAGTGCTCGAGAGCCTGGATTTCGCGGTCAACAATCTTAAAACCACGCTGCTCATCGTGATGGGGCATCGGCGTTGCGGAGCGGTACAGGCCGCCATTGAAGCGCACGATAATCCGGATGTGGAAATCGGCCCTATGTTGCGAGAGTTGAGGACCTCGGTCGTGGCCGCCAAGTCGATGACCGGGGATTTATTCGAGAACGTGATGCGGCAAAACGTGATTCGGGTTGCGCGGCGGCTTGCAGCGGAAAACCGCTTCGCGCCGCTCATCTCCGTCGGGAAGCTGATTATCGTCGGTGCCGCTTACGACCTCGACACCGGAATTGTGACCGTGATCGACCGAACCTGAAAGCCACAAGTCTCGATCGGGCGATGTCTTCCACATCGCCTGCATTCTTGCCGCAGCACGCCCTCTCTCGCAATCAATTCGCAGCCTGAGTGACGGTTACTCCTGCAAAACCTGTCGCACTCTCGCCGTCGGCGGTGGTCGCTGTAACGGTTACGGTATAGGTGCCGGGGCTCGTGTAGCTGTGAAACAAGACTGTGGGCGGCAGGGTCGAGATTTGCCCATCGCCGAAGGTCCATCGATAACTCACCAGCGGCGCAGAGTCCGGATTTGCGTTCATCACGAGAAATCCGACCGTCAGTGGTGCCGGTCCATAGCCGGGCAGCGCCTGCACGGTGATTCGAGGGACGTTAGGGATTTGAATTCCGCCCGAAGGCTGGGACTCGCCGCTGACGCCATTGCCGTTGCCGCCGCCGCTGCCTTGAGCGGCCTGATCCTGCGCGCGAGCGTGCACTGGCACCGCGCCGATCGCGAGCATCAGCATGGCTGAAAGCGCCAACCGGGTAAGCTTCCAAGATAGAAATCTTCCGGGTCGGCTCGTCCATCCTGCGTCCGTCACTGCATCACTACTCCGCCGTCGGGATGCAGGATCGAGCCGGTGTAATACCGGCCTTCCTCGCTCGCGAGGAACAGCGCCGTATTGGCCACATCGACAGGCTCTCCGACGCGGCCCAGCGGCACTCGTTCGATGAGCCGCTTCATGAACCCTTCGGCGTTCTTGAGGTTCGCCGTCATCGGCGTGTCGATGAATCCCGGACCGATCGCATTTGCGGTGATTCCGTATGGCGCGAGCTCGACCGCGAGCACTTTGGTGAGCATCCACACCCCGGCCTTGCTGACCGCATATTCACCAACGCCCGGGGTCGGGAGTTTGGCGGCACCTGAGGCGATGTTGATAATTCTGCCGCCCCTGCCTGCTGCGATCATCGCGCGCGCGACCTCGCGATCAGTGATGAACACACCATCGAGATTGACGCTCAGAACTTTCTTCCAATCAGTCAGCGGCTTCTCGGCAAGCGGACCCATCGCGGGCGTGCCTTCTTCTCCATAACGAGCATGAGAAATTCCGGCCGCCGCGACGAGCACGTCCAGCCCTCCAAGTTCGCTGGTGCACCGCGCCACCATCGCGGCGACCTCGGCCTCGACGCTGGTATCGACCCGAATAGCCGTTGCCTTCCGGCCGAGCGCGCGGACCTGCGTGGCGGTGTCTTCGGCGGCCGCGAGATGGCGATCCGCAACCATGATGTTGGCGCCTTCTTGCGCGAATCTGAGCGCTGTGGCGCGTCCGATTCCGCTTGCGCCACCAGTGATTAACGCGTTCTTTGTCTCGAGTCTCAAGCTCATGGGATATCTCCGGTTTCGCTGTTGCGAGGTCGGCAAACGATCTAACCGCCTTCGAGAAAGTTGTTATCATGCACGTGGCTTCCGCCGCCACCGGGCACCATAGCCGAACTCAATCTGACGGAACAATTTTTCTGGGATTCTATGATCGGGTTACGTCCTCGATTAAGATTGAGCCGATGGCGCAACAGCAAGCGGCTACCGTAACCCCGGAGCCGACCAGTGGGTTTTTTGAGGCCGACGGAATCAAGCTTCACTACCTGGACTGGGGCGGCGATTCGGACAAACACACCTTTCTTCTCCTGCACGGCGGCGCTGCGCACGTCCATTGGTGGGACAGCGTGGCACCTCTGCTGGTCTCGTACGGACGCGTAATCGCGCTTGACTTTCGCGGCCACGGCCGCAGCGGATGGGCCGAGCCGCCGCATTATGGCCCGAGTTGGTACACGAACGACGTAAAAGCGATGATCAACCATCTCGGCGTGCGCGTGATCCTCGTTGGGCATTCGATGGGCGGTGCCGTTGCCCAATGGGTCGGCACGCTTTATCCCGAGTTGATCGAAGCGATGATCTTGATCGATGCTCCGAACGGGCCCCCGCCCCTGATGCGCCGCCTGATGTGGCGATGGCGACGGCGAGCTCGCGGGATTCCCCGTCCAGAGCTTAAGTCCTTCGACGATATCAAGCGAAAGTTCCGCCTCTCGCCGCCTGAAACTTACCTGAGCAAAAGCGACCTTGAGCGGCTGGCGCGGATGGGTTCGATTCAGCTTGAAAATGGCAATTGGGCTTTCCGTCTCGACCCGCGCACGCGGGCATGGCGCAAGGTTGAGGGGCGGACGCACAAGCCGAAAATCAAGAAGCTTGCGATGCCGGTGCTGATCTTGCGCGGAGCGCAGAGCACACTGATAGGAGCGCGTTCGTCGCTGCGGATGCATCGCAAGATTCGTGAGTCCGTGTACCGGGAAATCCCGCGCGCGTACCATCACGTGCCGCTCGATAACCCTAGCGACACCGCCGACGCGATAATCGAGTTCGTCAATAACCGCCTCTGAGCGCGGCTCGGGCTCGGTTGGGTAATCTCAGCCGCCGATTCTCGGAATCGGACTCACCGTGGCCGCGACCGTCGGTGCAAAGCGAGCCTTGAACTCATCGGGCTTGAGCTTCGTGTGTGCAGCGAGCCGCGAAAGCGTGGGTTCGCGCAAATCCTCCGGTTCGAGCCTGGTCATATAAGAGCGCGCGACCTGGTATGATTCCGTTGATACATCAACCGTTCGCACCCGCACACGCCCGGTCGCGGGATCGGCAAGATCGCCAAAATTCACCGGCGTGATCCGTCCGCCCGCTATCGCGAGTAGCGCTCCCGACGCCCCGCTGAGCAGATAGCGTACTGCACCGTAGCCAAGCGTGCGTGTGTAATCGGTATCAAACGGTACCGGCCGTGCGCATCTCAGCTCGTAACCGATATCCTTTACGACAACGGTCATGTCGATGCGGAGTTCCGACAGCGCCGCGCGCACCCTGTCGCGCAAGAGCGTCCCGAACGACAAATCCGCCAGATGGACGTGTCCATACGAATCGATCTCTGCGCCGGTTGCTGCCGCGAGCGGCCCCGCATCGGCACGCTCGGCGATACCTTCGGCGACCACTGCGACGCCGTCGTCACGTTCGGCGGCGCGGCGCTTGATGATTGCGCCCACAATCGTATCGACGACCATCGCAAGATCAAATCTCTCGGTACGAAACTCCTCGGGAATTACCGCCAGCGTGGCGCCCGCCGATTTGCACATGCTGAGCGCGAGGGAGCCCGACCGGCGTCCCATCGAGATCGCGAGGTACCAACGCCGCGTGCTGCGCGCGTCCTCCATCAATGATTCGATTATCGTCGTTCCAACCGCGCGCGCAGTTTCAAAACCAAAAGTTGGCGCATTTTCCGGCAACGGTAGGTCGTTGTCGATTGTCTTGGGAACTGAGACGACGCCGATCTTCCCTCGCGCCCGCTCTGCGATTCGGGTTGCGCCGTAAGTCGTGTCATCGCCTCCGATACAAACCAAGTAACGGACACCAAGCGCGGTCAGGGCGCCAAGCGTGCGCTCGAGGGTAGCCTCGTCGCGTGCCGGATTGGTCCGCGAAGTGCGCAGGATCGAGCCGCCAGTAAAGTGGATCCGAGCCACGTTCTGGGGACCGAGCGCGACGACATGAGAGATGTCGCCGTCGGCAAGCCACCGGTAGCCGTCAATAATTCCCAGAACTTTGAGGCCGCACTTGTTCGCTTCGATCGTGGCGGCCGCGATTACTCCGTTGATTCCGGGTGCTGGTCCGCCTCCGACCAGTATCGCAAGGGTATCTTGCTTGTCGGTGTCGTTTTGCATGATGGATTTCCGCCTATAAAAACCCTACCACGCGGGGCGACGCGAAGCGCAAGGGAGCGGCGCGGCGGCTGCTTTTATTCGATTACGGTCGCAGTGAGCGGTCCGTGGGCGAAGTTGACGAATCGCGCTGCGCGACACGCGGGTTGTGCGTGCAACGCTCTCATCTTTGTGCCGTGCGCCGGTCCTGGATCGAATTCAGATAGGTTATGATTTTCGACAGCACGTCACTGATTCCTTTTTCGCCACGGTTGCCTGCGGGGGAGGAGTACAATCTTTCACCCCAGACCGGCATTTCATGAGATCCGTGCGCGCGGACCGTGTGGCGGCCATCGATCACGTCAGCAAGCCGAGCCGCAGGCAGCGGCATCCCGTATTTGTCACCTAGCCGCCGCAGGTCAGCCGGAGGAATTGCTAAAGACTTTGCTGCCGGCCCGTTTCCTGTGCCATCTACGCCGTGGCACGAGGCGCAATAGCGCATGAAGTATTGCCTCCCCGCCACCACATTCTTGGCGGCCTCGGCTGCTGATGCCGGAGTGCCAACGCATGACAAGGTAATCAGGGCTGCGAAGATTTTCCCGTAAAACTTTTGCTTCGATTTCATCGACTGGATGCTAGTGTAGTGTCTTTAAATTAGATACAGCATTCCTTCGTCTATTCAGCATGGGCGTAAAGTGAAGTGCAAACCGTCGACTCACACGTAAACGTACTCGAAGCTGCCGCGATCGCGCTGACGAAAGGTAGCGTTGCCGCTGGACTTGTTCTTCATGGCGGCGACCGTTGACTTGGGGCGTCTTGAGCTCGACCGTCCCCGCACCCAAGCTGGCTTTTGCGTGCTTGCACCCGGACGTTGTGCACCGCCAGTGCGCGGCCCTCGGCGTCGCGCTTATCGCGATGACGTTCGACATAATCCGCGGCTTCCGTTTCCGGCGCCGCCATCAGCGGAGCTTTGCGGGTGACACGGGGTTCGACCGGCGGCCGCAACTCCGGTTGGTGGCGCAGCGCTCGATTACCCTTTCATATTTGCGGTGCGGCCTATTTAGGCGGCTTGTCGAGGGGATGCTGAAATTTACGGTCGGGATGCCTGATTGTCAGGACCGGGACTGCCGCCTTCTGTACGACGCGTTCGGCGACGCTGCCCATCAGCACGTGGGCAAGGCCCGTGCGGCCGTGAGTGCCAACGACGATCAGGTCGGCGTTTTCGGTCTGACTGGCGTGGAGAATTTCGAGAAACGGCGAACCGACCCGGAGCAGGCTCCTGGCCTTGAGGCCGTCGTCGCGCAGACGCTGTACGATCTTGTCGAGCTCGCGTTGTGCGATCACGCGCTGCTCTTCCGCGATCCTGCTCATCGCGCCGACGTCCATCGCGGGGCCGAGGTCCGGCGAAATCATCACCGGAGCGAGGGGCTGATCGACATGCATCACGACGATCTCGGCGCCGAACTTGCGCCCAATATCTTCGGCATAGCTCAAGGCCAGCGAAGAGTCTTCTGAGAAGTCGGTTGCGGCAAGGATTTTGGCGATCGTTGGCACGAGGCGAAAGATAGCCCCGCGCGCCGCCGCTGGCAAGCGCCGCCGCATCGCGGGCGCGCGCGCGTCTCGACCGGAGCGCCTCGATGGCATTACAATGGCGCAATGGCGGCACGTAGCCCAAAGGTTTCGATTGACGCGGGTAATTTCATCCTTGGTGATTTCGCACACGCGGTTGACGCGTTTTTTGACGAGATGCTGGTCGATCGATGGAACTGCGGAGCGGCCATGCACTTTGAGCGCACCGAATTTGCCGATTTGCCCGACCGCTATGAAATCCGGCTTGCCGCGCGCGGACTCGACCCGGCTACGATCGAGGTCGAGGCGCGCGGCCAGCGCCTCACCGTGCGCGCCACGTCCGGGGGCGAGGGCGCGCTCGAGAGCGTGTTCACATTCGCCGAAAATGTCGAGCACGAAAGCGCAACGGCACGTTGGAGCAACGACGTTTTGACGGTGACCGTTCCCAAGCATAAAGCCCGCAAGATTGCGTTGAAGGCGGAGTAATTTCCGACCGCCCATCGGAGCCCGAATGGCCGAACCTAGCGCACCAGCCGGTCCTGAGATCCACGCCGAATTGAAGCCTGCGCCGCCTGTGCCGGAGCTCGCGCCCGCTGAGCTTCACGCGACGGCCGCGAGCGACCCTGCGGAGCTTAAACGCGCCGCAGAGGGAGATCGCGACGCGGAGTTGCTCGGCCAGAGCCGCGCGATCGACGCGATTAGGCTCGCGATCGGAATCGATGCGCCAGGCTACAACCTTTACGTGAGCGGATTGCGCACGCGGGTCGAGCGCGACTCGGTGCTGTCGATAGTGGCCGAGAGAGCGGCTACGATGCCGACTCCGGGCGACTGGGTCTACGTCAACAACTTCCGCAATCCCGAATCTCCAACCGCGATCTATCTGCGCGCCGGGCAGGGCCGCGATCTCGCTCAGCGGATGAACGCTCTGGTCGTGTTTATCGTTGAGCAACTCCCCAAGGCGTTCCGGCGCGAGGACTTCGATCGCGAGCGCGCGGCGCTGCGCGACAAGTACAATCAACGCGCGCAGGAGTTGTTCCGTCAGATCGAGTCGCGGGCGCGCGAGCGCGGCTTCGCGATCCAAGGCGGTCCTGGCGGCCAAGTGATCTTCCTGCCGCTCGTCGATGGCAAGCCGCCGGAGTCGCCCGAGGAGCTGCAGAAGGCGATGGCCGCGAAGAGCGACGCCGAGCGCGAAGCTCTCGGGAGGGCGCAGGCCGAGCTGCAGGACGAGTTCGGTACGCTGATCGGACGTCAGCAGGAGCTGATGCGCGATCTGGTCGACGATATCCGCGCGATCGAGCGCGCGTTCGCCGCGCGGCTGATCACCCCGGCCGCCGAAGAGTTAAAGCGTCACTTTAATAATCCGGGAGTCACCCGCTACGTCGACCAGGTTGCCGATCATATGTTGTCGCACCTCGACCGCTTTCGCGAAGCCGCTTCCGTCCCGGCGCCCGGCGGCGCGGAGCCTGCTTCCCTCGCGGCGGCGACGCCGGAGGATGGAGTGCGATGGTTCGAGTATCAGGTCAACGTGATGGTCGATAACTCGACCACGCAGGGCGCGCCCGTGGTCAGCGAAGACGCGCCGACCTATCGTAATCTGTTCGGCACGATCGAGCGCTGGATCGATCCGCTCGGCCGATCAGGCACCAACTTCACCCGGATTATCGGCGGTTCGTTTCTGAAGTCGCACGGCGGATTCCTGGTCTTGGACCTCGAGGACGCCGCCGTCGAGCCGGGCGTGTGGAAGACGCTCAAGCGCAGCCTCAAGTCGGGACGGATGACGCTTGAGACCTTGGAGCCGTTTCCGTTTTTCGCGATGAGCGGGCTCAAGCCCGAACCGATCGAGGTGCATACCAAGCTGGTCGTGCTGGGCGGGCCGTATCTGTACAACCTGCTTTATTTCTACGACTCGGAGTTTTCAGATCTGTTCAAGGTCAAGGCTGAGATGCGGCCGGCGATCGACGCAGGCGCCGATGCCGCACTACATTACGCGGGGCACGTCGGTGCGCTTGCGCGGCGCGAAAATTTGCCGCCGTTTTCGGGCACCGCGCTCTCGAAAATCGTCGAGTTTGGGATGCGCCAGGCGGGCGACCGGACGCGGGTGCTCGCGATGCTTGAGCCGATCGACGATTTGGCGCGCGAGTCAGCCTACTTCGCGCGAGGCGACCGCGCCGGCGAAGTTTCCGCGGCGCACGTCGAACGGGCGCTTGCCGAGCGCGTGCTCCGGCTAAATCATATCGAAGAGGAAATCCGCCGCATGATCGCGCGCGGCACCCTGATCGTGCAGGTTACTGGAAGCGCCATCGGACAGATCAACGGACTTGCCGTCATCGATGTTGGCGGCTACGCCTTTGGACGACCCTCGCGCGTCACGGCCACGGTCGCACTCGGGCAGGCCGGGCTCATCAATATTGAGCGCGAGGCGCGCCTTTCGGGTTCGACTCACGACAAGGGTTTGATGATTCTCGCAGGCTTTCTGCGTGCCCGTTTTGGACAATCCCACCCGATTGCGATGTCGGCATCTATCTGCTTCGAGCAATCGTACTCCGGAATCGACGGCGACAGCGCCAGCTCGACCGAGCTTTACGCGCTTCTGTCGGCGCTGGCGGGAGTGCCGATCCGGCAGGACCTTGCGGTGACCGGCTCGGTCGATCAGCGCGGCAACGTGCAGGCGATCGGTGGCGTCAATGAAAAAATCGAAGGCTTTTTCCGCGTCTGCAAGGCGATGGGTCTGACTGGAACGCAGGGCGTGATGATCCCGCGCAGCAACCTCGAAAACTTGATGCTCGAGTCCGAGACCGTCGCCGCAGTCGAGCGCGGGCAGTTCCATATCTACGCGGTCGATACGATTGATAGCGGAATCGAGCTTCTGACCGGTGTGCGCGCCGGGTTCGTCGATGAACCGGGCACCATAAATTACGCGGTCGATCAACGCCTGCGCAAAATGGCCGAAGCGCTGCGCGCCGCTCCCGAACGCGAAACCCGAATCGTTCACGAAACCGAAAGCGCCGCGCCCCCTTCCAAACCACCCGCGCCGCCCGTGCCGCCGCGCTAAAGACGGGGGCAGCGCACCTGACCTGCGCTCTACCGATGGCAATCGATTTGCGGCTCGATATCAACGAGGTCGCGTTATTGAGCGACCTGTATGAATTGACGGTAAGCTCGGCGTTGTTCGCGCGGGACATGAACGAGCCCGCCGCTTTCGAATTGGCGCTGCGCCGGATGCCGCCGAACCGCGGCTTCATGATCGCTGCGGGAATCGAGCGTGTGCTCGAGGTGCTCGAACAGTTGCGATTCGACGCCGCCGCGATCGCGTATCTCGACTCGCTCCAGATCTTTAAACCCGCGTTTCTCGATTACCTCGCGAAATTTCGTTTCCGCGGAGACGTGCGCGCAATCGCCGAGGGCGAGGTGTTTTTCGCCGGGGAGCCTATCCTCGAGATATATGCGCCGCTCGTCGAAGCGCAGATTGCCGAGACGCTCGTGCTCAATCAGGCCGGATTCGCAGCAATGGTGGCGACCAAGGCGGCGCGCTGCGTCGGCGCGGCGCAGGGCAGGCGGGTGGTTGATTTCGGCATGCGCCGCGCGCAGGGCGCTGACGCGGCGCTGATCGCGGCGCGCTCAAGCTATCTTGCAGGATTCGCGGGAACCTCCAACCTGCTCGCGGGTCTCCGCTATGGAATCCCGGTGTTTGGCACGATGAGCCACAGCTTCGTGATGGCGCACGACAGCGAGCTGGCGGCGTTCGAGGCATTTTCCTCGAGCTTTGCGGCTCCGGTAACGATCCTCGCCGACACCTACGATACGCTGCGTGGAGTCGAGAACGCGGCCAAAGTCGCGGCGCGGCTGCGCGAGTCGGGCGCGAAGCTTGGCGGAATCAGACTCGATAGCGGCAACTTGCAGGCGCTTTCGATCCGCACGCGGAAAATTCTCGACCAGCACGGACTTGGCGAGACGGCAATCTTCGCCAGCGGCAATCTCGACGAATACAGGATCGCGGAGCTGCTCGCCGCACGCGCGCCAATTGACGCGTTCGGCGTTGGCACCGCGCTCGCGGTCAGCGACGACGCTCCGGCGGGCGACTTCACTTACAAGCTTGTCGAATATAAGGGTCAGCCGCGGCTTAAGCTGTCGGAGGGAAAGGCTTCAACACCTGGGCGTAAACAGGTGTTCCGCGCCAGCGCGGCCGCGGGCGGATACATCGGCGACTTGGTTTCTGCGCTCGACGAAAGCGCCGTTACGGTCGCCAAGGTGCTGAAGGCCCCGCCTTCGCAAATTAAACCGATACTTGAAGTCCAAATGGAGCGCGGCGTGCGCAGGCTTCCGCGTCCGGCGCTGAACGAAATCCGCGCGTGGGCCGCCGCGGCGGTCGCGAGGCTCGACCCGCGTTGGCGGATGCTGCGCAAACCGGTCGAGTATCCGGTGCGCAACAGCGCGGCGATCCACGCGATGATCATCAGCGAGAAAGTCCGCGCCGATCGCCGCCAACTATGACGTGTACGGCGAGGGCCGCGCTACTTTGCGTCCGGCCAGAAGCGTGCGGTGCGCTCGGGCGGTGGCGATGAGGTAAGTTCGGCGGCGGCGGCTTCAAGCGCCTGCGGCGTGAACTCGAACATCATCAGGCGGTTGACCCGTTGGGCCGGGTAGCGCGCTTGCGGCGACCATTTGCGCGGATACGGATACCGGATCTTCGCGGCGCGCCCCCGATAGCGCGCGCCGAGCGGCGCGAGCGCCGCATACGATCCGCGCATTGCGATCCCGACGCGTCCGTTGGGAGCCGCCATGACGAACCAATCGCGGAACAGCGGCGCTTGCTCGGGCACGATCCATCCGCGTGGCAGCAGTCCCGCGGTGCTAAGCGCATAATTGGAAAGATCTCGGGCGTGGAACCCCTCGGCGAGATACTGCGCGCACGCCGCAACGACCGCGTCCATCCGAAGCGCAACGGCGCGCTGCTCAAGTTGCGTGCCGCTGAGTATCGCGTAGGGCGCAAACAGGCCTTTCGCGATCGGATAAAACTCGACACCGCCCACTTCGACTGGTGCGATTCCCAAACCGGCCAGCACCGGAGTCCAAATTGCGCGATCGGGGTCGCTTGAATCCATGACGATCGCCCGCACGTCATGCATCGCGACGAACGCTCTTAGTTGCTCGCTCGCTTCGGGAAGGTCCGTAGCGCCAAAAAAGAAATTCACGATCGGCGAGCGATCGTAGTCGAAAGGGATCGTGGTGGTCCATCCGCCCGCCATCCGGAACGAATACCCGGCCTCGGCCTGCCATAGCATCGAGGATCCGCGCCATCCATACGGCAGCGCCACGATTGTCCGCCCCGGCGCGATTCGGCTGCGATAGCCGACCGAAGTGAAAAAGGCCGGCACGTCGAGCGGTGAGGTCCAGAACTCCGGTGAAAGATTCGGCAGGATCGAGACCACGATTAGCGCCGCGGCGATCGATTTCGCCGTGACGCTGACTGAGTCGCGCGAGAACCAGATCGCCGCGATTATCGCCAGGGCCAAAAACGTGTACATCGCGAATCGCACCGGCAGCGCATGCTCGAGGAGCGGCAGATGCGCGACGAGCGCCCACGGCATCGGGAAAGTGGAGCGTCCCAGTACGTGCAAGCGCGGCCCGAACGCCGCGACAACAGTTGTCAGGAGCATCACGATGAGCAACTTTCCGGCCGGGGTTGGCCACGCCTCGCGCCGGTAGGCCTCGGCAACGACAATTAGCGGAATCGTCAGGCACGCGCCGTTTTCGAAGATGAGTCCTGAGTAGGTATTCGAGATTCGGGCGAGGGCGGGAATCGTGCCGAGCAGATTGGTGGTGGTTGGAACGAACAGGTTTACCAGGTCCGCGCAATAATGGCTGATCGGCCACAGCGGCGCACCGGGGCTGCCGTACGCAAACATCGCGTACAGGTAAGGCGAGAAGATCGCGAGCGCGATCAGGTACGCGATTGCGATTTCGGCGATGATGCGCGCGGGCGCGAGCGCCGGGCGCACGACGAATACCGCAAGGCAAAGCCCGATCGCGCCGAAGATCGTTGTGGTGGCGAATAGCTCCGCGGCGCACAGGAATTCCGACGCTATCACGCTTGCGAGCAGGAGCGTGTACGCACGCGCACCGAGGCGCCCCTCGATTCGATCGATTGTGAACAGCACCGCGAGCGGAACTGGGAAGACCATCACCAGATGCAGGTGCCCGGCCATCTGCCCGAGCATGTAGGGCGAGAAGCCGAAGATGAATCCGCCCAATACCGACGGCCAGTAAGTCGCGGTAATCCTGCCGCACAGCAGATACGCGCAG
>JAJZAG010000035.1 GCA_021799555.1 Deltaproteobacteria bacterium
AAAAAATCGGGCCGCATCATCAACCTCGGCTCGATTGCAGGCACGACCGGACTTGCCGGCGCGGTCGCATACTCGGCCGCCAAGGGCGGCATCATTTCTTTTACCAAAGCGCTGGCGCGCGAGGTCGTCGGCTACGGGATTCTGGTCAATTGCATCGCGCCCGGATTTATCGAAACGCCAATGACCGCGCCGATCACAGGCGAGATGAAGCAGTACTTCACGCAATTGACGCCGATGGGCCGCTTCGGCGAGCCGCGCGATATCGCTTGCGCGGCGCTGTTTCTCGCCTCTGACGAATCGAATTTCATGGTCGGCCAGGTCGTCAGCCCCAACGGCGGATACGTGATCTAGACGCCGCGTGAAGCCGGAGGTATCGCGATGAACCTGAATCTCGTCACGTTCGATTTTCAAAGTGCCGACCTCGAAGCCGAGGAGCGCAACTATCAGGAGCATCACGTAGCTCTCGCGCGGCGCTTTCCGGGGCTGCGCTTCTATTACACCGGGCGCATGATGCGGATCGGCGGGAAGGATCCCGAACGGTACCGTGCCGCGATATTGGGCTACGACAACGCCGACGCCGCCGCGGCCGCAATGCGCTCGGAGGTGATCGCGCCGCTCGTCGCGGATACGCAGGCGCATCTGGCCAATCTAGGCTCGATATCGATCGAGGGCGAAGAGATCGTGCCGCGCGCGGTGCGCGGGGACGGCGCACGATGCTTCATCATGGCGGCGGAGTTCGATTTGGCCGAAGCGGCGGGAGGTCTCGAAGCCGCTGAGAGACATTATCGGGGAGTGCACGTCGAACTCGCGCGCAAGCTGCCGGGACTGCGCCATTACCTGATCGGAAAAATCGCGGACGCGGGCGGCGCGGCGCGGCGCTACCGTATGGCTGTGCTCGTGTTCGATTCGCTCGACGCCTATCGCGCGGCGTATAAATCACCCGAAGGGCTGGAGCTCAGCCGCGACGAGCAGGCGACGATCCGCAACGCGCGCGTGGTGCGAATCGAGGCGCGCAGCGAAATCTGATCGCGTCAAGCCTGGCGTTGCGCACGACTTGCCTGAACGGATGTGGCAGTTTGTAGCTGTGGAACACTTTTGCCGCCTCTTGCGCGGCGCCGACTCATGCCAATCCGATCCGCCGGCGTACTGATTCCGCTCTTCTCGCTTCGCAGCCGCGCCGACTTGGGCCGCGGCGAGATCATGGACCTGCCCGCGATGGCGGAATTTGCGCGCGGCGCGGGGCTTACGATAATCCAGCTCCTTCCGCTTGACGAAGGCGCCCCCGGCGAAACCAGCCCGTATAGCGCGATGAGCGTGCTGGCGATCGATCCGGTCTATATCAGCGCGCGCGGACTCCTGGGAGTCGGACGGGCGACGCTCGCGCGGGGGCGCGCGAAGGTTGGTGCCACTCGCGTGGTGCCGCGCGCGATTTACCGCCCGGCCAAACTCGCAATACTCGAGCGCGCGTTCCGCGCCGCGCGCGGGCGCGGATTAGGCGGCGACTTCGATCGTTTCTTCGAGCGCAATCGCGGCTGGCTCGACGACTACGCGCTGTTTCGCTCGCTTAAGGATCGTTTTAACTGGACGGCGTGGGACAGATGGCCGACCGACATCGCGCATCGCGAACCGTCAACGCTCGCGGCGGCGCGCCACGAGCTCGCCGATTCGATTCTCAAATACGCGTGGTGGCAATTCGCCGCCGAACGGCAATGGCGCGCGGCCCGTGCCGAAGCGAACCGCCGCGGTGTAATGATCGGCGGTGACATGGCGTTTTCGCCCGCGCGCGACAGCGCCGAGGTTTGGGCGAATCAGGAGGTGTTCGATCTCGAACGCACCGTTGGCGCTCCGCCCGACGCATTCAACCGCCGCGGACAGCGATGGGGCCTGCCGCTGCCGCGATGGGACGCGATGCGCGAGAATGGGTTTCGCCTCTGGAAGGCGCGCGCGCGCCGCGCGGGCGCGATGTTCGATCTGGTGCGCATCGATCACGTCGTCGGAATCTACCGAACGTTTTCGTTCGGTCCGGATCCCGACGCCGACGGATCGTTCAGCCCCACCGAGGAGCACGAACAGATCGCGCAGGGTGAGGAAATCATGCGCGCGCTCCTCGCTGCGGCGCCCGGATGCCGCCTGGTCGCCGAAGATCTCGGCTCGGTGCCGGATTGGGTTCGCGGGTCGCTGATGCGCCTGGAAATTCCCGGCTACAAGGTGATGCAATGGGAGCGCGAGGGTTGGAACAGTCCCGACGAGCGCTTCAAAAGCCCCGCAACGTATCCCGAGCTTTCGTTGGCGACGACCGGGACGCATGACACCGAGGCGCTCGCGGTATGGTGGCGCGATCAGCCGCGTGCTGAACGCGAGAAGCTTTGCGCCGCGCTCGCGATCTCGCAGCGCGTTAATGCGAAATCCGATCGGCTCAAGACGGACGCGCTCGACGCGATTATCGAAGCGCTCTACGCAGCACCGTCGCGTTACGTGATCGTGCCGATCCAGGATCTCTTCGGATGGAGCGCGCGAATCAACCGCCCCGGCACGATTAACGACTCGAACTGGACCTACCGTCTGCCGTTGACCCTCGAGCGGCTCTCCGCCAACCCGGGAATCATTGCACGGCTGGCGCGTCTGCGCGCGATCGCGGAGCGCACCGGGCGCGGTGGCGCCTAGCGCGGCGCCTACGCTTCGCGCAGAGATTCGACCACGGTCATACGGGCCGCGCGCCAGGCGGGGAGGATTCCGCCGAGCGCACCGATAAGCGCGGCGAGTGCGAGACCGGCGGCGAATGCCGACGGCGCGAGGCGGAAGGAGAAGATGAACGTCGCGACGTTCATCAGGCGGCTCTCGAGACCGGTTGCGTACGCGACCGCGATGCCGAGAATCTCGCCCGCGACGCCGCCCGCGATTCCCAGCACGAGGCTCTCGATTACGAAGCTCAGGAGAATATTGGCGCGGCTGAAGCCGAGAACGCGCAGCACGCCGATCTCGCGCGAACGGCGCGCCACGGCCGAGTACATCGTGTTCATCCCGCCGAACATCGCACCGACCCCGAGGATCAACGCGACGACAATTCCCATGTTGCGCAAGCGATCGGCAAGCTCGGACTCGGACGCATAGAACTGCGCCTCGGGCATCGCGTCGAGATCGAGCCGCGCGTCGCGGGTGAGCGCCGCCTTGAAGCTCGCGCCCATCCCGGGCCGCAGCGTCACATGCATCGCGGAGTAGATACCGCCCATGTGGACGTCCTGTTCGAGCAAATCGAGATCGGTCCAGACCTCGGACTCGCGCGCGCTGCCGGCGTCGGAAAAGACGCCGACGATTTTCCAATCGTGGCGGCCGAAGTGCAGGGCGCGCGGCGGCGCGAGCGCGGGAAATCGCGCGACGAGCCTGCGTCCGACGATCATCTCGGTCGTTCCCGCGACCGGCATCCGCCCGCTGACGATCCGCACGGTGCGATGCACTTTGAACGCGATCGGATAGACGCCGCGCAAAAACGTGAACGCGCTTGCGTCGAGCCGTCCGTCGGGATCGGGATTGAACGCCGTGACCGTTTCGGGCGAGACCAGCGGCGCGCCGGACCTGTCCGCCGCGATTTCGGCGCGGCTCCGGATAATCTCGTACTGCTCGCGTGTGACGCTGCTCGAAGGTTCGGCGGTCACCGCGCGCGAGAGCACGATCCAGTCGTGCGGCTCGCCTTCTTCGGTCAGCGTCGAGCGCAGACCCGCCACGAAGCCCAGCAGCAGGAAGACGATCATGACGACTAGCGCGATTCCGAGCGCGGTCATCGCGCTGGTGACGCGCCGTTCCATCAGGCTGCGCAGGTTGTAGCGAAGCGGAATCATCGCGCTGCGCCCTCTTTAATCCGGCGCGGCGTCATCCGACCTGCCTGAGCGCCGTCGCCGGCGACGTGCGCACCGCGGCGATCACCGGAAGCGCGCCGCTTAAGATTCCCACCGCTATCGCGACGCCTATCGCCTGCCCCGCTCCGGTGGGCGTCACCCACAGCGCGCTCATCCGCCCGATCACGCCCATCGTGGTCCCGCCACGGAAGATCAAAAGCGCCACCGACGCGCCGACGACGCCGCCAATAGCGCCGAGCGCCGCGCATTCGCCGAGCAGCATCGCGGCTATCGCGCCGCGGCCGAAGCCGAGCGTCCGCATCACGCCGACCTCGCTCATCCGCTCCCGCACCGTCATCGCGGTCGAGTTCGCCGCGATCAGTAGCACAGTCAGAATCACGACGGCGCCGAGGCTCAAGACGATCGCGCGCACGTTGCCGAGGATCGACAGTCCGCCCGCCAGCGCGTCGCTTTCGGTCATCGTGCGAGTCTCGAAATCGGAATTGTTGAAGGTGGCGTCGATCTCGCGGATTAGCGGCGCGACGTGCTCGGCCTTATCGACCCGCACGACGAGGTTCATCGCCAGGTCGGGATTGGGCAAACCCGCCGCCCGGGTCGCTTCTTCGAGATAATCGCGGCGGAACGCGAACACGTTCGGATAGTGCGTCGAGGGCATCTCGCCCAAAATTACGAAGGTGAGTTTCAGATGCCCCGCGCCGACTCCGCGCAGGGTGACCAACTGGCCCGGATGCCAGTGATACTTGTTCATCAGCACGTGTCCGGCCCACGCGCCGCGCCGCTCGCGCGTGAATGCGCGCCGCGCCGCGCCGTTCAAGTCGTAATCGGGGAACACGTCGGCAATTTCGAGGCCCTCGGCGACGGCGAGAATCTGGTCGCTTACGTTTTGATATGTCGCGGGCCACGCCTTGATCGCGACGCACGCCCTCGCGCCCGGGATCTCGCGAATCTGATCGCAATAACGCGCCGGCATCCCATAGAACGGCAGATTGCGGTTGATCACAATCAGCCGAAGTGTCGCCGAAGCGTCGTGGACAATTCGGTCCATCGAGCCAGGCACTGACATCAGCACCAGGAAAACAAACGTTGCAAGTGCGATCGTGAGAGAAGTCAGCACCGTGCGCCGGAGACTTCGGCGCATATGGCGCGAAATAAGCTTGAGCAGATACAAATCGCACCCCGTCCAAGCCGCGATTGGAACCCGTCGCACGCGCGCGCGGCCCCATCCGCGGCGCTTTCGCGCGCGCTCGAGAATCGACTCGAAGTTAACTCAAGCGCGCGCCATCCTTTATTACCCGCCCCGATCGCCGAATACAAACCCCCCGTTGTTAGAATGAACCGGCTTCGACTATAAGGGACTCTGGCTTGGAGGTTCAGTCGATGGGACCGTTGCAAGGAATCCGGATTTTAGATCTCAGCATGGTCGTTGCCGGACCGTTCTGCACGATGATTCTGGGCGATCTTGGCGCCGACGTGATCAAGATAGAACCGCCCGAGGGCGATGTCTCCCGGATCGTCGTCGCGCAGGAGCGCGGCGGCGTGCCGGTCGGAATCCTCAACTGGAACCGCAACAAACGTGCGATGGTGTTGGATCTCAAACGTCCCGGCGCCGCCGAAGTGTTCCTCAAGATGGCCGAGCGGGCCGATGCCGTCGTGCAGAACGTGCGGCCGGGCGTTGTCGATCGGCTTGGCGTCGGCTACGAGGCGGTCGCGGCGCGCAATCCGAAGATCGTCTATTGCTCGATGGCGGGATACGGCTTCAAAGGGCCCTACCGCGATAAGCCCGCCTACGATCCCATCATCCAGGGGATGGCAGGCGTGATGGCGACGCAGCGCACGCAGGGGCGTCCGCGCGCTGTGAAAAACATCATCGCGGACAAGGTGACCGCGATGACGGCGGCAATCGCGATTCTGGCGGCGCTCAACGAAGCACGCACCGGCAAGGGCCAGCATATCGAGCTCGCGATGATCGATGCGGTTGCGTACTACCTGATGGGCGACACCGCCGCGCGCCACACCTTGTTGCCGCACAAGCCCGGAGTGCCGCCCGCGATGGGCACGCTCGATCCCTTCAAAACGGCCGACGGCTATATCACGATCGCGCCGCTGACCGACAAGCATTGGACCTCGATGCTCGAGGCAATTGGGCGACAGGATCTGTTTGCCGGCGACGACCCGCGCCCCGAGCGCGTCAGGCGCGCGATCAAGGCGCTGATCGATATTTTCCCGACTCAGACTTCCGCCTACTGGCTCGAACGGATTGAGAAGGCCGACGTTCCGTGCGGCCCGGTCAACGATTTCGACACGATTTGGGACGACCCGCAATTTAAGGTTAACGAGACCTTTATGGAGTATGAGCATCCGCGGGCCGGCCGCGTTCGCGCGGTGCGAGCGCCGGCGCGCTTTTCGAAATCGAAGACGGAGCTGTGGCGCCATGCGCCCGGACTCGGGCAGCATACCGACGAAATCCTGCGCGACTTCGGCTTCGATTCGGCGGAGGTCGCGCGCCTGCGCGCCGACCGAATCGTGAAATAGCGAGCGCGCCACCCCCTTTGAAACGGCCCGCCGCGCGTTTATGCTTTGTCCATATGGGAGGAGTGTGCGGGGTGGACGCGGACGGATGGCGGTCGTTGCCGAACAACTTCATTGAGGCGTATGGTGCGGTGACCGCCCATTGCGGCAGTGCATCTCCTGGGCAGCATCCAAGTACCTCGCGAACTGAAGCAGCCGCGACCAGTGACCGTTCGACCTGTGGAACCGCGCAGTTGCGGTCCTGTTGGGCGGCGGACGTTCGCGCACGCTGAGTGCCAAGTCGATGCTGGCAGTGCGCGAAAAGCATGCCTCTGTAGAATCCGCGAACGGCGGCGCGCCGAGCCGGTCCAAGATCGCTGAGCTGTTCAGCTTAAGTCCTGTCGAGGCTTCGATTTTCCTGACCTTCCTTGTATACGCCGCACTTTTCATCTGGAGATCGAGCTTCTCAATCGGCGGCGTACGCTACTTCTGTCTGTTTGACGACGACATGATCTCGATGACGTACGCAGCGAACCTCGCCCATGGTTACGGCCTGGTCTGGAATCCCGGAGGTCACAGGGTACTCGGTTTCACGAATCTTCTCTGGGTGCTGTACCTGTCGCTGTTCCATCTGCTGCCGATCTCAGCGGCAAAGATTTCCTTGTTCATTCAAGCAAGCGGCGCTGTCTTTCTCGGCTTGAGCTTGTTGATTACCAGACGGATCGGGCAAGCGGCTTTTCCCGACCAACCGGGCGTTGGAACGCTCTCGATGCTTTTGGTCGGGCTCTACGGGCCGCTCGTCAATTGGTCATTGCAAGGCACCGAAGTAAGCCTGCTCACCTTGTTCGTTACGGGCTCGGTATGGCTCGCGCTTGATGCGGTCGGTTCTGAATCGCCTGCGTTTCTGCTCTACCTGGTGCTCGGCGTCTCCACGCTCTGTCGAGTTGACATGGCGGTATTCGCCGGGATCGTGCTTCTGTCGCTGAGTTTCGCTTGCCCGTCCCGGTGGAGATGGCATTTGCTCGTGGGAGGGCTGATTGTTGGGGCTTTTCTTCTGGCGCAATTCTCGTTTAATCTCGCATACTACGGCGAGCCTTTGCCAAACACCTATTATCTGAAGCTGACCGGGTACCCCATATCCGGAAGACTGAGAAGCGGCCTGAAAGCGGCGCTTATCCTGTTCCTGCCCTTGCTGCCGTTGATTGCGATCGTCCTCGGCACCGTGAGTGTGCGTCGAATGCGTAATGAGTATAGACTTACTCTAGTTGCGCCTTTAGTGGGTCAGATGCTGTATAGTATCTGGGTCGGAGGCGACGCCTGGGAGTGGTGGGGAGGCGCGAACCGATACATCTCGATCGTGATGCCGCTCTTCTTTGTCCTGGTATCATCGGCGCTCCTAAATTATGCGGGTATAATTAGCAGACTGGCGGGTGGTACGGGACGGCTACGATGGTATGCCGAGCGGAGCGCGCTTGCAGTGTTCGCAGTCGCGGCGCTTTTCCTGACGAACGTTTATCATTTGCGGAACAACCTGTTGCTCGCGAGTCCCTTGCAGACCGCGAAGTCGCATGAGCCTTGGAATTGCAATGAGGACATGGTGCGGCAGGCTCTCCTGATCCGGTCACTGACCGAGCGCCATGCGCGAATCGCCGTCGTATGGGCCGGAGCGATCCCCTATTTTGCACGCCGCTCCGCGATCGACCTGCTCGGAAAGAACGACGTGAAAATTGCTCACGAGCCGATGCATGTGGAATCAAAGATCGCGCGGGACCACGGCTTTTGGCCCGGACATTTGAAGTGGGATTACCAATATTCGATCGAGCGGCTGAAGCCCGACGTTGTGCTCCAGCTTTGGGGCGTCGGCTCTAAAGACCTTCCCTTTCTTACGGCTAAGTACGTCCCGGTTTCAGTTAGCGGATTTACCTGGTACGTCAGAAGTGATTCTCGGCAATTGCGCGAGCCTCTGCAGCACGCGCTCGCAGCGGAGTCTAAATGACAAATGAGCTGATTGCCGAGGGCGGCGCCGCGACCTGGTCACATTTGTGGTCAGCGCACAATTTTCCTGTCGGCAGCTATTATGCGGCCAGTAAATTTCAACCGTACAACTACCTTACGGTTCAGAGTTGCTGAAAACCGTAACGGAACCTTCTCGGCTCGGAATCGGTGGACTGTGCGCGACAGAAAGCACGGGAAATTCTCTAGAGCGGAGAACGGCGATCTGCGCCACCTTCTCCACAAGGGATGCGCGCCGAGCGCTCGCCACGCGGTTGACAGGCCTTGAGTCTACCACAACGCACAACCATCGCGGGTTTCGCGGCTCCCCCGGCGGCGCGGCGGTCGATACTGGCGGCGCCGATCGTGATTTTTCTTTTGCTGATTCCCGCGGCGATCCGCGTCATAGCGACCGGGCCGATGCTGGAGAAACGCGTCAACCGGTGGGACTTCAGTCATTACTACTTGTCTTCGCTGGTGCTGCGCGAGGGCGGCGATCCCTATCATACGAATCTGACGCCGCTCGGGCGGAAGCTCGGGCTGCAGACCGACGAGATAAATCGCGCGACCTATCCTCCAACGTTCATACTATGCTTCGAGCCGCTGACGTGGCTTAAGCCGCGTCCGGCGTATTGGGTGTGGTTCGCGATCAATTTCGGCGCGTTGGTATTGTCGCTTGCGCTGCTTTTGGGTCCCGGCTCCGGAATTCCGCGGCAGATGGTGGTCTCGCTTATCGCGCTTGCGATTTTGTACACGCCGCTTTGGTACCATTTCTTTTTCGCGCAGTCGCAGCTGATCATTCTCGTGATGCTGATCTATGTGATGCGGGCCTGCCGGCGCGGAGCGGATCGGACCGCCGGATTGCTGGTCGCGGCGACGGCGCTGCTCCGCGTTTTTCCCGGATTGATCGCGGGCTACTTTATCGTGCGGCGGAATTGGCGCGCGCTCAGATGGACAATAATTGGCGGCGCCGGGGGCGCGCTCATCACGCTCGCGTTCGTCGGCGTGCATCGTTCGCTCGGGTTTCTCGATGTAATCGGTTTTGTGGAGAGCCCGATGTGGATGGAGGTTGCTGGAAATATCGCCTTTCGTGCCGTGGTCGAGCGGCTGTTCACATTTTTTTTCGGGAAGGATCTCGGCGGCGCGGTAATCTTTATGCAATACGCCGTGATTGCGATAGGAGATGCCGCGCTGCTTGGCGCGGCCATTTGGGCGACGATTGCGCCTGCCGGCAGTCCCGACCCCGACTCGCGCGCATTCGCGCTTTGGGTCGTGGCCGCGATAATTCTCGCGCCAACGGCGTGGCTGCACTATCTGGTACTGATCTATCTGCCGATGTCGTGCCTGATCGCGGCGGCAGCCGCAGGCCGCGCAAGCGGCCGCGCGGTGGCGGCTGCGATTGTTAGCTACCTCATTCTGATGATTGCGCCGGTCGTGTTGCCGGTCGCGCACAATTATCTATCGCTGTTGGCGATGACGGCGCTGCGCGAGAGCGTGTTTCTCGGCTTGCTGGCGGCTTTCCTTTCGACGTACTGGTTCGCGACAGATGAGGTCAGCCGCGCCCCGGATGCATCGGCGAGTTCGTTCTGACAGACTTCGGCGCAGGGTCGTGCATCGAGCCGTGCCGATGGCGTCGCGTCACAAAGCTATAATTGTCTTGTTCCTCGGTCTCGCGATCGCTGGGTGCGCTTCGGCGGCGAAGCGGGGTGCGGCGCCCGCGCCGACGGCAAAGCCGACTCCATCGCCCACGCCGACGCCCGCCGCGCGCCATCAGGCGATTGGCACCCACTCTCCTTACGCGATCGCGCCGGGGCCGGACGGCAACGTCTGGTACACGGAGTATCAGGGCGACGGGATTGGCCGAATCAGTCCGGGCGGATCGATCGCGCGTTACAAAATTGACTCGCGCGGTTTCGCCGAACGACTCGCGGCCGGTCCTGACGGCGCGATCTGGTTTACCGATCCCGCTGGAAATCGCGTCGGCCGGCTCGATTACAACGAGAGCGTAACCTACGTGCCGCTGCCGGAGCGCGATAGCGGCCCGACCGGGATTACCTCCGGCCCCGACGGCAGTATATGGTTCACCGAGCACTCAGGAAACCGGCTCGCGCGGCTCAGCCGCCGTGGTGCGCTTGCCGAGTTCAAGCTTCCACGCGGCTCGGGCCCCGCGCAAATCATCACCGGAAGCGACGGCAATCTGTGGTTCGTCGAGGATCTAGGTAATCGGATCGGCAAAGCCACGCCCGCAGGTAAGATCACCGAGTACGGCGTGCAGACACATGACGCGAAGCCTGGATGGCTCGCCGCGGGCGCCGACGGCAACGTCTGGTTCACGGAACTGGCCGCGGACAAGATCGGCAAGATAACGCCGCGCGGCGCGATCACCGAGTATCCGCTGCCCGATCCGGGCGTCCCGCTTTCGATCGCGGCCGGATCGGACGGCAACCTGTGGATCACGATGGTCCATGCGCCAATCATCTATCGCGTTAGCACGGCGGGAGTGATCACCGCGTTTCATCTTCGTCCCGGCACCGTTGCGGGATTTATCACCGCCGGTCCGGACGGCAATCTGTGGTTCAGCGAGCCGAACGGGAAGATCGGCAGGATGACTACCGACGGGCAGATCACCGAGTTTCGCGTCGCCCGGCTCGATCAGAAGTAATCGAGTCTCGAACCGAGAGGCTTCCAATCATCGCCCGGTTCGCGCGCCGATGTCTCCGCCGGATGCAGGGATGGCTCCGATCGAGGCATCCTCGACCGCATAGCGAGACCTCCAACGGCGCGGGCGCGCCGCCCAGCGGTGGGGCATCGTCGCGCAAAGTCGCCAGCGGCAGCGAGGCGGCATGATTACTCCGAACAAACTGATGGCGAGGTACGACTTATGCACCCTCTCATGCGGCAGTTGCCGATCAAGCGAGGACCGCGATGGAAAGTTACCGCGAATTGCACTTGGATGTCCCAAAGGAATACGAAGCGCTTCGAGACGCCGCGCATCGATTCGCCAAGGAGGTGATGCGTCCCGCGTCGATCGAGCTCGACCGGATGGCCGATCCGCGCGACGTTATCGCGCCCGGTTCTCCTCTGCGCCAAGTGCTCAAGCAGGCGTACCAGCTCGGCTATCACTTGTCGGGTATGCCCAAGGAACTGGGGGGGCTCGGGCTTGATGCGCTCGGATCGCACATCTTCCACGAAGAGCTCGCGTGGGGCGCGGTCGATCTTTCGCTCAGCATCGGATGCGCCGGCTTTCCCGCTTTCACCGCCACGCTCGGCGGTAATCCGGAACTGTACGAGACCTTTGTCAAGCCATACATCGAGGATCGGGAAGGCAAATTCATCGGATGCTGGGCGATCACCGAGCCGAATCACGGCTCCGACCACGTTATGATCGGCACGCCGGAGTTCCACAACCCGCGTGTAACGGGACAAGTGGTCGCGCGCGCCGACGGCGATTCGTTCGTGATCAATGGACAGAAGTCGTCGTGGGTCTCCAATGGCACCATTGCCACCCATGCCGCGCTCTACCTCGCAGTCGAATCAGCGCGCGGCATGGGCATGGCGGGAGGAGGAGTGGCGGTGGTGCCGCTCAACTTGCCGGGGGTGTCCAAGGGCAAACCGCTCAACAAGCTGGGTCAGCGCTCGCTCAACCAGGGCGAAATCTTTTTCGACAACGTGCGCATCCCGCGCAGCTACATGGTCGTCAGTCCCGAGAACTATGAGCAGCACACGACGCAAACGTTGACGGGAGCCAACGGCGGGATGTCAACCGCATTTACGGGACTTGCGCGCGCGGCATTCGAGGCCGCGCTCCAGTATTCGCTCGAACGCGTTCAGGGCGGCAGCCCGATTTGCGAGCATCAGCTCGTCCAGAAGCATCTGTTCGAGATGTTCACCAAGGTCGAAGCGTGCCGCTCGCTATCGCGCGCGGTGACGGTTTACAACTCGGGCTCGGGAAAGCCGTCGCTCGAGCACGCGATCGCGGCCAAAACTTTCTGCACGCAAGCGTCGTTTGAGGTGACCAGCGACGCGCTTCAGATTTTCGGAGGCAACGGGCTCAGCAAAGAATATCCGGTCGAGAAGCTGTTCCGCGACGCGCGTGCCTCGCTGATTGAAGACGGCACCAACGACGTCTTGAGCCTTGCCGGCGCGCGCAAGATTATCGCGGCCGCGGCCAACGGCGCGCGTGCCGCGGCGTAGCGCCGCTGCCATAACGCAGGGAGTGAAAGCGGCGATGACGCGCGCACAGGGAACGACCGAACAGCTCATCCGGATGCGCGTGAAGCAGCATCCGCGCGAGACTTGGCTCAAGTTCAGAGACCAGGAGTTCTCCTGGGAGCAGGTGCTCGCCAATATCCATCGCGCCGCCAACGGATTACTCGAGCTTGGCGTCAAGCCAGGTGAGCGCGTCGCGATCATGATGGGCAACCGTCCCGAGTTTCTGTGGGTCCATTTTGCGATCGGATTCATCGGCGCAGTAAGCGTGCCGGTTAATACTTCGCAGCGCGGCGCGACGCTCCATCACGTTCTGTCAGATTCCGATTCGGCTGCGGTCATTTTCGAGGAAGGACTGCGCGATGCCGTGCTCACGGTCAAGGCCTCGGTGCCGAGTCTGCGCGCCACTGTGGTCGCCGACGGCAAGGCCGGCAACGGCGTGGATTGGACGCTCGAGCGGTTGCTCGACCATCCCGAAGGCGAGCCGGATGTGGAGGTTGGCGCGAAAGCTGGCGGTGGCAGCATGATGTACACCTCCGGGACGACCGGTCCGCCCAAAGGCGTTGTCGCTACCGGCGGCGACTCGACCGCGCTGCCCACCGTCTTCAAAGCCCTCGGCATCAAGCCGGGCGAGACGATGTATACGGCGCTGCCGCTGTTTCACGGCAACGCGCTGATGATCTCGGGGTTCGGCTCGATGATCCTCGATGCGAAATTCGCGCTCGCCGAGCGCTTCAGCGCCTCGCGCCTTTGGGACGATTGCCGCAAGTTTGGCGCGGTCGAGTTCAACACGCTTGGCGGGATGATCCCGATTCTGCTCAAGCAACCGCCGCGCGCCGATGATCGCAAGCACAACGTGCGCGTCGTGCTATCGGCGGCTTGCCCGCCCAGCGTTTGGCGCGAGTTCGAGGATCGCTTCGGCGTTCGCATCATCGAGGTTTACGGCATGGTCGACTCGCCCGGCTTCCTGATGAACGCCGAAGGCCGTGTCGGTTCGATGGGCAAGCCGGTCGGTGAGGTCGAATTCCGCGTGGTTGATGACAATGACCAGCCGCTCGGGCCGGGAAAGGTCGGCGAGCTATGCTTTCGTCATCCCAAGGGCCAGCTCAGCGCCTACCACAAGCTTCCCGATGCGACCGCCGAAGCATACCGCGGCGGATGGTTCCATTCGGGTGATTTGGCGAAAACCGATGCGGATGGTTTCTACTACTTTTCCGGCCGCAAAAAAGCCTCGATTCGGCGCCGCGGCGAAAATATCTCCGCATGGGAGATCGAAACCGTAGTCGATCAGCATCCAGCCGTGCTGGAATCCGCGGCGTACGCGGTGCCATCGGAACTCGGCGAAGACGACGTTAAAATCGCGGTCGTGCTCAAGCCCGGCGCGCATCTTTCACCTGAAGAACTGATCGAATATTGCCGCGGCCGGATGGCCTATTACGCGGTGCCGCGTTTCATTGAGTTCATGGATGAGTTACCCAAAACCGGCACCCACCGTATCCAGTACGCCGCGCTCAAAGCGCGCGGCATCGCCGATGCCTGGGATCGCGAAGCCGCGGGCATCATAGTTTCGCGAGCGTGAGCTCGCATCGGTAGAGGAGGGCGCGATGGAATATCAGGAACTGGTCGGAACCCGCAGATCGATTCGCTTCTTTGATCCAAAGCGGCAGGTCGAGCAGGACAAAATCCAGAAGATTCTCGAAGCGATGCTGCGCGCGTCGTGCGCCGTCAACGCGCACTGGCTGCGGGCGGTCGCGGTCAAACGCGACGATATCCCCAAGGACCAACTCGAAAAACTCAAGACTCCGGTTCAGGCTGTCGTGATCGAGCTCGCGCCCGTACATATCTACCTCTACGCCGATCTTGGCGTCGTCAACCGCGTTCAGGGTGCTCGGCTCAAGGAACTGTTCAATGCCGGCGCGGTCGGCTCCAGCCACGGATGGAGTCCGAAATTTGTAGACGAGATCGTCTATCCGCAAATTCTGAAACCGATGACGCAATCACCTCATTATCCTGTCATGGCCGCATTCGATTGCGGCGTCGCCGCCTGCCAGGGGCTGCTGATGGCGTTCGAGCAGGGACTCGGCGCGTGTCTGACCGCGTTCGTCGCGCCGATTATCAACGAGATCATCAAGCCGCCGCAGGATTGGATGCCACTTTACGCGCTCAACGTCGGCTACTCGCTCGAGTCGCGCGAGGCGGGCGGACAGCGGCCGCGGCCGCCGTTCGAGGAGCAGTATTTTCTCGGACGCTACGGCAATCCGTTCCCGCGCGATCCGAAAGTGGTCGAGGAGCTTAAGGCGTCAAAGATGATCCAAGCGCCCGCACCTTTGCCGAGCCGCCGCGAAGAATTGCGCAAGCTCGCCCGCCAGCTCAACCTGCCCGAGTAACCTGTCCCTCGATTCAGTGCCGCACGCGCCCTCGCGGCACGCGGATCGGACAGGTTGGACCATCGTCGCGGGGTCCCGCTCCCGCGGCGATGGTCCTGCAAGGGGGTATTTAGCGCCATTACTGACGCAGCTCCATCCGGGCGGCTCGCAAATCAGATCGCGGCAGATGGGCCGATTGCGCCCGACGCCCGTGTTGCTGTTCGCGCGTCCGCGATTTGCGCTATAAGCGCTAAGACAGGAACCAAAACCATTTTCAGTTTGGATTCCGATCTTAACAGGGAGAAGCGCAAACATGGGTAAACTCGACGGAAAAGTAGCGGCGATCACAGGCGGCGGCCGTGGTATCGGCCGCGGAATCGCAAAATTGTTCGCCAAGCATGGCGCGCACGTGGTGATCAACGATCTCGGCGTTACTGTCGCCGGAGAGACGACCACCGCCTCGCCGGCCGACGATGTGGTCAAGGAGATCAAGGCTGCGGGCGGCACCGCGGTTTCCAATCACATGGATATCGCGACCGTCGAAGGCGGCGAGGGCCTCGTCAATCAGGCGATCAAGGAATTCGGCAAGCTCGACATCCTGGTCAACGTCGCCGGCATCCTGCGCGACCGCATGATTTTCAACATGAGCGAGAAGGAATGGGATGACGTAATCCGCGTCCATCTGAAGGGGCATTACTGCACGATGCGCCCGGCGACCGCGCATATGCGCGAACGCAAGTACGGCAGAATCATCAACTTCTCCTCGAACTCCGCACTCGGCAGTCCCGGACAGCCGAACTATGCGGCCGCGAAGGCGGGAATCCTGGGGCTGACCTACAGCTCGGCCAACGCGCTGGGCAAGTATGGGATTACCGTCAACGCGATCATGCCGGGCGCGGCCACCCGGATGACTGACACTATTCCTGCGGGCAGGATGCCTGGAGCGACCGGTCTGCCGGCGAGCGAGAGCGCTGAAGGGACGCCGCGCGATCCGGCCAACGTCGCGCCGATCGTGCTGTTCCTCGCCAGCGACGAGGCTTCAGGCGTTACGGGACAATGCTTTGGCGCGTCGGGCTACCGCATCATGCGCTATCGACATATTGTGCCCGACAAGATTCTGTACAACAACGGCCCGTGGGACATTGACGAGCTGTTCGACCGCTTGAAGAGTACGCTGCTGACGGATCTCGGCACGCCGCGGATGTAGCTTCGGCGCTCCTTCCCTTGAGAATCGAAATCTACCCGCCGCCAGCGCATCTCCGCGCTGGCGGTGTGGTGATTCCTCGCTGAAGAAATCGCGATGACGTGCCGGCGAGGGTGCTTACTCTTGAGCCTGCGAATGTGTTTGCAGGAACCCGATCACGCGCGCGGCATACGCCTCGGGAGCCTCGTAGATCGCGTCGCCATGGCCGTCCGCCGGAACAATCCATAGCTGCGCGTGCGAAGGTCCTGCGGCGGAAGTGATCGCCTCGGCGTCGGCGGGAGTGACGATCGGGTCGCCGCGATTCTGGATTACGAATATCGCGGCGCCGCCCAGTGTGCGTGCCGCTCTGGCCGGATCGATCCGCCATAGCGGATGTCCGATGAGGAAGCTCGCTTCCAACATGACGGTCTGCGCGAAGGCAGGGTTAAGCGCCGCAATTGATGGGCTTCGCGCGAACATCGCGGCCAGATTACGGTAAGCGCTGTCGGCGATAATCGCCTTGAAAACCGGACGCTCGGCCTGCGCGAGGATTATCGCGGCGGCGCCTTCGGAAACTCCCAGCCCCGCGATATTCGCAAACCCGCGCCGCTTTAGGCTGTCGGCCGCAGCCAGCACCGTTGCCCGCTCGCGCCATCCCCAGCCCGTCCCGCGATTGATGCTATCGCCGCTGTCGATCGCGAGTGTCGCGTAACCCGCGGAGTGCATAAGCTTCATGTACGGCAGCATCGCGCTCCGTCCACCTCCTGCCGCGGGAACGATCAGCACCGCAACCGGAAGCTTTCCTCCGACAAACCATCCTTGGACGGCCAGATGCTTCCCGACCGGGATTGACACGCTCTCCAACGGCGCGCCAATCGCCGCCCGCTGATCAGCCGATGTGGCGGGGCCGACGGCGGGCGCATGCGGTCCATACACATCCGTGCGTCCTTCTTCGAGGAATGGCGGATATCTGAGCCGCCAGGCGACAAAGCTCGCGGCGCCGAGCCACAGGATCGCGCCCGTGCCGATCATCGCGCCGCCGATCCATCCGAAGCGCCGCGCACTGCGCTTCGCGGCCGCGGCGTCGAAGTCGCCGTTACGTTCCGACTCCTCAGCGGTCCGCTCGACCATCGCCGATCCCCATCCGCGCCTGGTTCATGCCCTATCATGTCGCCGATCGCGGGTGCGCTGGCAAGCTTGCGGCTTGTCGCGTGTCACGCGGCTTCATATGCTGCATAGCGAACGCGCAATCAGGATGGCGATCAATATCAGCCGAGTCACACTGCGATGAGTGATTGGGAACCGGAACTGTACAACCGCTTTCGCCGTTACCGGGCAGAGCCCGTCGCGCATATTCTTGAGCGCCTCCCGATCGGCGAGCGCGAGACGATTGCCGACCTCGGATGCGGTCCGGGCGACAACACCGTCGAGCTTGCGCGGCGGACGGCGCGTGGGACGGTGCGCGGAATCGACTCCTCGCGCGCGATGATCGATGCAGCGGAGAAACTGCGCGCCGGGCTGCCTGCCGATCTGCGCGCGCGCCTTGCATTCGACTTGGGTGATATCAGTTGCCTCGATTCTCTAGCGCGCTACTCGATCATTTTCTCAAACGCCGCTCTGCAATGGCTGCGAGCGCATTCCGAAGTTCTCGCGCGATGGTTCGTCGCGCTCGCGGCGGGTGGCGTGCTAG
>JAJZAG010000339.1 GCA_021799555.1 Deltaproteobacteria bacterium
CCGATCGCCTCAGGTCCGCGCACGCCGCTCGAGGTACTGCGCCGGTCTCAATACCATCACTCCGTGGACACGCCGACCGTAAAGATGCCCGAAATGGCGGGCATCGCCGGTCAGCAGAAAGTGCGCTTCGCCGTGGATAGCGGACCGCAGATTCGGCCGGTCTTTCGTTTCGAGCCGGACGCTCGCCGGCAACTTAAGATCTCCCGGTGGATCGCTCAGCATCAGCTTTGACACCAGTTGCTCGAAGCGAATGAGCGCGGCTTTTCGGGAAAGAATCAGGTTCCGTCGCGCTTCCTCCACGGCATATGCCGAGCTCAACAATGCAATGTCGTCAAGCCGCCAAAGTCGGCCCAGTCCGGAATTCTCCAGATAGTCGGCCGAGAACAGGAAGTTGGCGTCCAGAAAGATCCGCTCCACGCCAAAGCCAGAATCCGGTGCCCCGCGCTACCTGTGCCGACGGCGTGGTTTGCCGGGCTTCGCAGGCGCGAAGCGGCGATGTTTGATGCTGTCGGGATCGAGGCCCGTCCGCTTCACTTCAGCGCGCGCCCGCCAGTAGTCTTCGGAATCCACCGCGTTATTGAGGAGAAACTCGGCCCGTCGCTCGGGAGTGCAAACCTCAATAGGCAGCAGCGTAGCCGGCCGAATCAGGATGCCGTCTTCGCGTTCTTCGGCAACGACGAAGGAACCCTCCTCGATTCCGAGCCGACGGCGCAACTTCGCCGGTATTACCACCGCGCCGCCCCACCTTGCTGGCTAATGCTTCCACCCGCAGGATAGAATAGCCGAAAGTCGGTATGTCGCGCAGACCGCCATCAGTGTCGGTTGGTTTATTCGCGTTTTCACTTCACCGGGATCACGAAGAGAAAGTCTGCGTAAGCACTTCGTGCGAAGAATGGAGAACCCGCACGCTCGAGCGGGCTCTTCGAGACGCGTGCGCACCGAAAGGGCGCCGCCCGTCCGTAACAGTTTGCGTCGTGGAAGAGCGTGCCATCGCCACACGATAGCCTGCCCCGAGTCTGTCAAAGGGAATTCCGGATTCCGAATGAAATCGCAAACTCTGAGTCTGACCGCGCGCCGCCGAACAGCATCCAGCCCGCGAATCAAATCAGGGAATCAACAAACGGCTTAGAGGGCCGGCGCTACCGCCCGGGCGAGCCCAGAAAGATCGACGGATCGATCAGATGCCGGACCTGATCGGCGGACCCGCCGAAGAGGCGTCCAAAATCCTTCTTGCCGAGAATCTCCTGGCACCGTTCGAAGATGAGAGCCGCCAGTTCGTTGAACACCTTGAGAAAGTGTTCGCGCGAGATGCGGCCGCCCTCGAGTTCCCTTCCGAGATATAATCGCGCCTCCTGGAGGCGTCGATCAAGTCCGGCGACCTGATTAATTTTTTTTTGATCGTAGTCGCCGCCCAAATGCGCGCCAAATAGGGCGAGCATCTCCAGCCGACCGATTTCCAAATCCTCTTGCTCGGTGGGATTGAGGGCTTCCGGATGCGCGGCGTAGATTTCGCCAAGTCGCTTCGACAGTTGGACGCTTTTGTTGCCGGAACTCACCGCCGGGCCTCCTTGCGAAGGCGAACCTTGACTTCCCCGAGTCAAACTAACACATTGCTGCCACTCTGATCATCCGCCCCTTCCATACTGGCCGTAAGCGAAGACCGACGCTCCGTAGCCATTAACTCCTGCGACCGAAACCCCGGCGGATCTGAGAATACGGTTGGCGGCCTGATGGCAAACGCCGGTAACGCCGTATTTCAAGCCTGAGTAAAGCGGAGGAGTCGCGAGAAGGTTGCCGGGCTTGGAGAGACAATCGGCACACGCGGAGTTCCCGTCGCCAGAGGAAACCAGGTGCCCTCCGGAACCCCTTCCGAAGCAGCCCCACGGACCGTATTTATCGTCGCTGGAGACGTAAGTGTGATCGGGAGGGGCGTAGAACTGGAATGGAATTCCCCATCAATGTCGCGATGAGCGCCGATTGTATTTCCGCCTTCCGGTAGGGGCAAACGACAATTGGGCAGGCGATGAGTCTCCGACCCACCCGCCCAGGTTCCGCATAGAACCTGCCGGACCGCATTGGCGGCGAGCCGAATAACAGCACCTCGATTCAGCGCCTATGGCTAGGATCACCTTGGGAGGAGCAATTGCTCGTTCAGCGCATCCGTGTCTCGATCGGTCGCATGCACAAGTGGTGAATCGGCTTGAGGCGGGTCCTCGATCGCCTCTTCCTGCATCGCGCGGTCGATGATTGCCGCCATCGCGTCGAGGTGACGCCTGATCTGTGCGGCGAGATCGAGGTTGACTCCTTTGACTTGGGCGAGTTCGTCGAGCGTCGCCTCGCGGATGCGTCTGAGGCTGCCGAAATGGCGCAGGATCGCGCGGCGGCGGACCGGCCCGATTCCGTCGATATCGTCGAGCACCGAGCGCATGCGCGCGCGCCGGCGCAGCTCGCGGTTATAGGTAATCGCGAAACGGTGCGCCTCGTCGCGCAAGCGCACCAGCATGAACAGCGCGGTTGAGTTCTTGGGCAACACGATCGGGTCCTTGCGTCCGGGCAAAAATACCCGCTCTTCGGATTTCGAGACTTCGCTGGCGTAGCGCCGATCGAGCACGTGCTGCTTGGCGAGCGAGATGCAATCGATCTGATCGAGGAGGGCGTTCTCGCGCAGCACCTGGAGCGCGACGTTTAGCTGCCCCTTGCCGCCATCGATCACCCACAAATCTGGAAACTGGTTCTCCTGTCTGGCGCGCGCAACACGGCGCCCCAGCACTTCATAGAGGCTGGCGAAATCGTCCTGACCCTCGAAACCGCGGATGCGATAGCGGCGATAAAGGGCCTTGACCGGTTCGCCCTCGTCGAACGTGACCTGCGAGCCGACAACCATCGAGCCTTGCAGGTTCGAGATGTCGTAACATTCGATTCGTTTGGGCGAGTTCTTGAGATGCAGCCGCGCGCGCAGGTCTTCGAGCATCTTTTCGCGCGTCTGTTCCTTGTCGCGGCGCGCGGCGAAGCTCTGGCGGGCGTTCTCGATCGCCATTTCGAGCAGCCGGACCTTGTCGCCGCGCTGCGGAACAATAAACTCGGTTTTCTTGCCGCGCCGTTCGGAGAGCAGTTCGGCGCGCACCGCCGCATCTTCGAGTTCGACCGGCACGATCACCTCGTCGGGAATCGCGCGTGCGCCTTGATAGTACTGGGTCAAGAGATCGGACAGGACTTCGTGATCGGAGAATTCGAGGTCGGCGAAACTCCATCCCTGAGTGCTGGTCAGCTTGCCGCCGCGCACAAGCAGCACGATTGCCTCGATTTCGCCGCCTTCGCGATAAAGCCCGAACACGTCCTGATCGATTCCCATATGATGCAGCACGGTTTGGCGCTCGACGGTTTTTTCGATCGCTTTGACGCGGTCGCGGATTCGGGCGGCGTCCTCGAATTCGAGCCGCGCGGCGTGCGCCCTCATCTGCTCGCGCATCTCGCGCAAGAGTTCGAGATTTTTGCCTTCGAGCAGCATCTCGGCGGCGTGCAGATGGCGATCGTACTCGGCGCGATCGACGGGCAGGCAGCACGGCCCGAGGCATCGCTTGATTTGATACTCGAGGCACGGCCGCGTGCGGTTGCGGAACACGCCGTCGGAGCAGGTGCGCAGCGGAAAGACCTTGCGGATTACGTCGATCGTCTCGCGCAGGCCGTCGGCCGAGCCGAAGGGACCGAAGTATTTGCCGCCGTCCTTGACGATCCGCCGGGTGACGGTGATCCGCGGCCAGGCGTGTTTGGTGACCTTGGCGCTTAGGTAGGATTTGTCGTCTTTGAGACGGATATTGTAGCGCGGCTTGTACTGCTTGATCAGGTTGTTTTCGAGGATCAGCGCTTCCTTCTCGCTCGCGGTGAC
>JAJZAG010000340.1 GCA_021799555.1 Deltaproteobacteria bacterium
CCTCAGCGGCTCGACCAATTCGAGCTTCATGCGCTCGGGCAGTCCGCCGACATTATGATGACTCTTGATCACGGCGGACGGCCCCTTGAACGACACCGATTCGATCACGTCCGGATAAAGCGTGCCCTGTCCGAGAAACTTCGCGCCGCCGATCGCGTGCGCCTCTTTTTCGAAAACTTCGATAAACGTATGACCGATAATTCTGCGCTTCTGCTCGGGATCGATTACGCCCGCAAGCCGGGCCAGAAACAAGGCCGAGGCATCGACCACCCTGAGCTCGATTCCCAGCTGGCGCGCGAAGACGTTTTCCATCCGCTCGCGCTCGCCGGCGCGCAAAAGCCCGGTATCGACAAACACGCTCGCGAGCCGTTCGCCGATCGCACGATAAATCAGCGCCGCCGCGACTGACGAATCGACTCCGCCCGACAGTCCCATGATCACGCGGTCCGACGGTCCGACCTGCGCGCGAATTTCGGCCAGCCGACTCTCGACGATGCTCGCCGTGGTCCAATCGCCGGGCTCTTTGCAGATCTTCAACACAAAGTTGCGCAGAATCTGCGCGCCGCCCGGAGTGTGGACGACCTCGGGATGAAACTGGATCGCGCGCATCCGTCCGTCCGCCGTGCGCAGCGCCGCGTACGGAGAATTATCGCTATGCGCGATCGGCCGCAGCGCCGGGCTAATCGATTCGACCCGATCGCCGTGGCTCATCCACACCTGATGCTCGCGGCCCGCGAGGCCCTCAAATAATTCGTCCTGCTCGTCGATGACCAGCGTCGCGCGGCCGAATTCCCGCGCCTGCGAGCCGGCGCTCTTCGCTCCGAGATGCTGCGCGATCACGTAGAGTCCGTAACATATGCCGAGAATCGGGCATCCGAGGTTCAGCACCTCGTCGGAGATGTCGGGGGCTTGGTCCTGGTAAAGGCTTGCCGGTCCGCCCGAAAGTATAATCCCTCGCGGATTCATCGCGCGGATTTTTTCAACCGCCAGATTGAAGGGATGAATCTCGCAGTAAACCTGCGCCTCACGCACGCGACGAGCGATCAGCTGCGTGTATTGACTGCCAAAATCGAGGATCAGAATCACGGCGGATTGCCTTGCGACATCAATATAGCGGAGCCGATGAGTGCGACGAAACCCGCGCCGGTTCCCGTGTCCACAAAGTCGCTACCGCCGTTTCGAGCGGGGCCGCGCCTCGGGCGCGCGCTTGCGCCCCGCCTCTGCGAACGTCCGGCCCGTGCGGCGAAACTCGAGCCGCAGCGGAGTACCCACCAGCCGTAGCGCCGCCCGAAACCGCGATTCGAGGAAGCGCACGAAATGCGCCGGGATGTCGCGTTCCACGTTGGCGAAGAACCGCAGCCGCGGCGGGCCGCTCGACACCTGCGTCACATACATCAGGTTGAGCCGCCGCCGTCCAACAATCGGCGGATCCATCGCTTCCGCGGCCTGCTTGAGCGTCCGGTTGAGCGCGGAAGTTTGAAACGTCGCGCGCCACGAGTCGCCCGCCTTGATCGCCGCCGGAAGGATATCGCGCACGCCATCGCCGGTCAGCGCCGACGTGAACACCATCGTCGCGTATTCCAGGAACGGATAACGCTCGACAGCATCGCGCACGAACGCCGCCACCTTGCGCCCTTCCCGCGCCGCGGCGTCCCATTTGTTGCAAACCAGGACCATCGCACGGTCGTTCGTATCGACCAGCCGCGCCAGACGCGCATCCTGGTCGGTAATGCCCTCGGTCGCGTCGATCACGAGCAGCACAACCTCCGCGCGGCGAATCGTCTCGATCGCGCGGCCGACCGAGTGCTGCTCGAGCTCGCCCTCGACCTTCGTCGGCCGGCGGATTCCGGCGGTGTCGATTAGCAGCACCTCCCGTCCCGCAACGCTCAGGCGCGCATCGACCGGGTCACGCGTCGTGCCCGGCGTCGAATCGACGATCGCGCGCTCGAAGCCCGACAGACGGTTTAACAACGACGACTTCCCGACATTAGGGCGCCCGACCAACGCCAGCTTCAGGTCAGGCGCGGCGGACGCCGCGGCACCCGCCGGCGCCGGAAGCCGCGCCAGAACCTCGTCGAGCAAATCAGCCACGCCGCGGCCGTGCGCCGCCGAGATCGGAAACAGGCGCGCGGCGCCGATTTCATAGAAATCAGCCATGGCGGTTTCGCTGCGCGGATCGTCGAGCTTGTTGACGGCGATTATCAGCGGGCATCCCGTCGCACGCACGAGCGATAAGGCTTCCTTGTCGACTTCGCTCAGCCCGGCGCGCCCGTCGAAGATGAACACCACCACGTCGGCGGCCCCGACCGCGCCGAGCGCCTCGGCAACCACCCGCTCGGACATCGCCTCGCTTCCACCGAGTTCGATCCCGCCGCTATCGACGACGACGAACTCGCGCCCGTCGAACGCCGCGCGCGCAAGGTTCAGGTCGCGCGTCGTGCCTGGGATAGAACTCGTGATCGCACGCGCTCCCTTTGCAATCCGGTTGAACAAGGTAGATTTGCCGGCATTCGCGCGGCCGACTATCACCACCGTCGGAAGCCCGGCGGCGAACAAACGCGCGGCGCGCGCCTCGCGTCCTTCGCCGGCGGCCGGCTTCATTGCGCGCGGACTCACAGCCCTAGCTCCGACATCTTACGCGGATCGCGCGTCCAGTTCGGTTCGACCCTGACCACAAGCTCAAGATACACGCGCGCATCCAGGAGCTTCTCCAGTTCAAGCCGCGCGGCCGTGCCGATCTCCTTGAGCGTGCGTCCGCCCGCGCCAATCACCATTCCCTTGTGCGACTCGCGTTCAATCACGATTACCGCCGAGATTCGCTTCAAGCCGCGCTCGGTCTCCTCGACAAATTTTTCGATCCGCACCGCGCTCGAGAACGGAATCTCCTGGCGCATCTTCAGGAAAATCTTTTCGCGAATCACCTCCGCTGCGATCATTCGCTCGGTCTGATCGGTGTATTCGTCCTCCGGCATCAACGCGGGACTCTCGGGCAGCATCGCCTTGACCGTCGCAAGCAGCTCGTCGAGATTCTCGCCGCGCAGCGCGCTCACCGGCACGATCTCGCGGCCGGGAAACTCGCGGCTCAACTCCTCGATCAGCGGCAGCAGATTTTCGCGCGGATGACGGTCCACCTTGTTGATCACGATCACGAGCGGCGCGCCGATTTTGACCAGTTCGCCGAGCGCCGCGCGATCGCGCGGATCGAGCTTCGCTCCCGCCTCGACGACTCCAAGGATCACCTCGCCTTCGCCGAGTGCGCGCCGCGCGTTATCCACCATCCTGCGGTTGAGATCCTTTGGCGAGTCGTGGATTCCAGGCGTATCCAGGATCAAGAGTTGCGCGTCGCGGTCGGTGCGCACGCCCATGATTCTGCCGCGCGTGGTTTGCGGACGCGGCGTCACGATCGCGACCTTGCGGCCCACCAGCCGATTAAGCAGCGTGGACTTGCCGACGTTCGAGCGTCCGCCCAGCGCGACGATCCCCGCTCGAAATTCACGCTCCGTGTCCGTCGCCATGCTCCTGTTCCAGCCGCTTAAGCGCGATCTGTGCCGCAGCCTGCTCGCTCTGCTTTTTGCTGCCGCCCTCCCCGATCCCGAATTCCTCGCCGCCAATTCTGATTCGCGTCGTAAATCGCTTCGCGTGATCAGGGCCTTCAGCCGCCACCAGCTCGTACACCGGCTGCGTTCGCAAGCGTCGATATGCGATCTCCTGCAGCTCGGTCTTGTAATCGCGTTCCGCCGCGGGACCGCCGACATCATTCGCGAATAGCTGCTCGACGACCCGCTGCGCGGGCGCAAGCCCGCCGTCGGTGTAGATTGAGCCGATAACCGCCTCGAACGCGGCGGCGAGAATCGACACCTTTTCGCGCCCGCCGCTCTTCTCTTCA
>JAJZAG010000341.1 GCA_021799555.1 Deltaproteobacteria bacterium
TTGGGGTTGGCGCGATGGCCGCGTGGGGACGGCCCGGCGACTATATCTGCTTCTACGAGTTGAATCCGGCGGTGATTGATGTCGCGACCAGTGCGCGCGGTTACTTTACTTACCTGAGCGACTCCAGCGCGCGGATCAAGATAATCCCCGGCGACGCTCGCCTGTCGATGAAACGCGAACTGGCCGATGGCCATCCGCAACGCTTCGACGTGCTCGTAATCGACGCCTTCACCGGCGACGTGATTCCGACCCATCTGCTGACGCGCGAGGCGATGCGCCTGTACTTGCGCGAGCTTAAACCCGACGGCGTGCTCGCGGTTCATATCTCGAACCTGAATTTTGACTTGCGCCCCGTGCTCGCCGAAAACGCCAGAGTGCTGAAACTACACTACGGCTTCGTGCATGCCGATGAGAGAGACATGGTGAACTGGTCGAGCGATTGGGGCCTGCTCGCGCGCAATGACGAGGTTCTGGGGCAGCCCGCAATCGCCGCCCACCTTGATTCGGGACCGCATCTGCGGCGCATCAAGCCGTGGACCGACGACTACAGCAATCTCTTCGAGCTATTGAAATGAAGGCAAGCGCCGGTGCGCCCGCTTGCTTCGCTCGATCCCGCCTGCGCGCTCAAACCGGCTGTGCCCGCGTCTGCCTCTCTAATGGCCGGCGTTCTTAAGTGCTTCCGGCGCAAAGAAGGCGTTATCGACGACTCCCATGTCGATATACCAGCATTCGCGCTCCGGCGCTGTCGGGCCGGGCATGAATATGACCGAGCTGGTGTTCTGCGTCACGTCTTCATCCACGAGCCCAAGCTGAAACATCCGTTTGTACGGATAAATCGCGACGCGCGCTTCCGGCACCGGTCGATCGCGATAAGTGTTGAAAGTCGCGATCGTTTTCCACAGCTTGCCCCCGCGATCGTACTGGTCCGACGCCGTGATGAACCATCCTTCGGAATCGATGTAGAGAATCCGCTTCGGGATCGTGACGTTGGTCCCGCCTTTCGCATCCGCCTCGATAACATATAGATGTCGCATCTCCCAGGCCTCCGGACAGATCGAGCGTCCGCCGTCGGTCGGACACGACACCTCGGGCGAATTCAGCGCGTGGACACACGCCAGCATCGGCTTCTCGCCTAGAAAGCGATAACTGTAATCTTCGATCTTCGCGGCGAATCCGAAATATGAGTCGGGATCGATCGTCGATACGTAGGGCTGCGCCACTCCGGTGCCCATCCCCGGAATCGCGGCGATCGCGTCCGATAGCATCGACGCCTGCCCGCGGCGCAGCCGGCGCGCCTGGGGATTATAAATCCAGGTGTTGTCCTCGATTTTCGGGTCGATGTGCCGAAAGCGCAGAAACCCCATCCCGCGCACCGTCGCAGGCTCAAGGAATGGATAAAAACCAAACCGGTAGCGGATTCCGCTCGCCCGCGCATCGGGATCGGTCGGTACCGGAGGCACCTCGATCCGCCCGATATTATTGTAGAAGCCAAAATGTCCCACCGTGAAGTAGCCGGTCGGCACCCCCGGCGACGAATTCGGAGTGTAGCTCGCGATTTCCGGATAGCGCAGATCGGCGTCGTCGGTGTAAAGCGGGCGGAAGCTGAAGTTCCAGACCACTTTCTTCGCGACCTGCGGGTCGTTGGGATCGACCAGCGGAAACGGAAGTCCCGCCGTGTAATGCTGAAGCGAGCCGTCGGGTCCGAGCGTTACCTGCGCGTGGTATTTCTCCGTTGCGGACTTGTACGGCGGCGGCCAATCCGTGGCCGACGCGGCGATAATTTCAAGCCGCATCCCACGTTGCACCAGGATGTAATTGCCCGGGCTGACGAGGTTCGCCACCTTCGCGGCGTTGGCCGGTGTGATTACGTCGCCCGGCTTGACCTGCGAGAACGCCGGGCTCGCGGCTGCGGCATATAATGCAAAAATTGCAATAGACACTTTGGATATCGACTTTGAGATTAAGCGCATCGCGTTACTCCTCGGAGGTTCCGGCGCGGGTCCATGCACGGTATTGGAGCCTCGCGATTTTAGCGCAGCCGGCGCCGCGCGAAAAACCGCGGTTGATCGCACACGGACGACAACTCTAGAATCTTGCTTTGCCCGAGGCTCGATCACTTCCGGGAAAGGACAATTCAATGAAAAAGATTCTCGCTCGCGCCGCGCTCGCCACCATCTCGTCGTTCACCGCCGCGTCCCTGGTGGTAATTTTCGCGCTCACCGCGCACGCGCAGATGAGTGCGATGGGGATGCCGATACCAACGACTCTGGTTATCACCAAACCGGCGCCCGGCCAGGTGTTCGGCGAGCAAACCGTCGTAACGATGGGGGTCGGCACCAAGAAGTACAAATTCGTTCTCAACGACGGCTACGTCAACACGACCAATGATCGCGTGCGCTTTCCAGATATCTGGCAGTACGTCAAAATCCATCAGCCAAACTTCATCGTTCAAGGCGTCGATTCGAGCACCTTTGAGAAAATCGAACCCGGCCAGCAGATGACGATCACCGGGATGTTCGCGCCGCTTAATCGGACCTTCGAAGTCCAGAACGCACAGGTTGGCAAAGGTGCGTTCAATCCGCAGAAGCACTATTGAGAACCGCCGTCCGTGAACATCCGCGCCATTTCGCTCTCGCGATAAGCGAAGATTTGCGCAAGGCTTTTCGCGACAAACAGCCGGTGCGCGAGTTTGCCCAGCGCACCGAGCGGCATCGCATACTCGACCCGATCGCTCATTTCGGTCTTTCCACCGCCCAGGTCGCGGAAGCTATGCGTATGACGCCATAGCGCGTACGGCCCCTTTTCCTGCACGTCGATGAACCGATGGGGCGGTTCGACCGATTCGATGCGCGTGCGCCAATGTACAGGCACGCCATAGAGGCGAATCCTGTAGTCGAGGATCGTGCCAGCCAAAACCACGGCGGGTGGCGGCGCAAGAAACTCGAAGCGCAAGATCGCGGGCGTCATTCGCTCGAGATTGCGCGGATCCGAAAAGAACTCGAACACCTTTTCGATGGGACTTGGGATAGTTTGGATTCTTTCCAGACGCCGAATCTTCACGCGGCGATTCTACTAGTTCGCGCACCCCGAAGGGCAGGGGCCTGAGCATGGCGATGCGCGCGAGGCGCGGGTTACTTCCGCGCCTCGCGCTGATTGCGCTAAGGCAGGACCGGGCCGCCGGGCTTGAGCGGCGTGGTTACCGGCACCGCGACCCCGACCAGTTCGCTTACTGTGCTTCCCTCAAGGTTCGCGAACCAGAGGTTGCCGGATTCATCCACCGCAAGTGAAAAAGGCTCGGAAAAATCGCTACCCGGGGAAAAGAGCCGGAATCCGGAGTTGTGACCGCTAGCCGCGGTCAGCTCGCTCACGCTGCCGTCGTCGCTTACGCCTCCAGCTTCGTTGGCGACGAATACGTCGCCTGCGGCATCGAGCGCGATGCGGGCGGGATCGCTGAAGCCGGCGCTGGTCTGGGCGAAGTTGAGCGCGAGGCTGAAATCATTCGGCGCCGAGGTCAGCGCCGGCGCATAGGGCGAGCCCGACGAATTCAGCGCGAAGAGCGCCGCGACGTTGTTGGTCGGGTTGCGCGCGATATCCGCCGCCGCGCCGAGCGTGTTGAGCGGGGTGAGGCCGCCCGGCGGGGTCGCTTTGCTGAGCAGCGTCGTGCATTCGGTCGATCCCGAACTGGTCGCAATACACGCCGCCAGGATATTGGCTATCGTGTTCATCTGCTCGAGCCCGCCGCAGTTGACCGCCGGACTGCCGGTCCCGCAACTCGCCGCGATGCTCTCGAGCAGCGCGCCGGGAGCGCCAGTGCCCAGATCGACCAGATTGGCCGCGAGCTGATTGAATGCGTTGCTGAAGCCGGTTGAGT